>CAKVCS010000270.1 GCA_934725785.1 uncultured Bacteroidales bacterium
GTCCCGGGCCATCAACGAGGAGGATCGCGTCGCGGTCAATGCCGCGATGACGGCCATCTACGCGGGCAAGATGAAGTCTTACCGCAAAGACGTAAGAGTCCGCCATGACGACGGGACCCACATCATAAGCCTCAGCTTCTCCTACTCCGACGCCGTGGGCGCCATAACGGCCATATCGGTCGACGTTACCGAGGCGCATGAGAAAGAGGAGGCCCTCGTGCGCGCGCTCCGCAAGTCCGAGCAGGTGGAGAGCCTCCGCTCACGCTTCTTCAACAACATCAGCCACGAGCTGCGAACGCCACTCAACTCCATTGTCGGGTTCTCCGACCTCATCGCGCAGACTCAGACGAGTGGAGACTTCGCACGCTACGCAAGCATCATCCGACGCAGCAACGCCCAGCTGCTCAGCCTTGTCGATGGCATCATGGAGCTGTCTCAGCTCCAGACGGGCAACAGGCACTTCATGCGCCAGACTGTGGAGCTCGACTCCCTTCTGTCAGACATACACGAGAGGATGGACGGCCAGCAGGCTCCCGAGGTCCGATTCCTCACTCCTCACGAGCCCAGGATGAAAGGCCTCAAGGTTTTCCTCGACATAGTGGCCACCTCGCAGATTCTCTGCAAGATGGTGGCCAACGCGTTCCAGTTCACCAAGAGCGGCTGCGTCATGCTCTGGGCTGCCGTCGAGTCCGACGATATCGTCTTCCATGTCTCGGACACCGGGTGCGGCATTCCGGCCGACAAGCTTGAATCCATCTTCGACGTGTTCGTGAAGGTCGACGAGTTCAGCACGGGCGCGGGCATAGGACTTGCCGTCTGCCGAGAACTCGCGCATCAGCTCGGCGGCGAAGTCGGCGTCGAGTCAACCGTCGGGCGCGGATCCCACTTCAGCCTGTCCTTGCCTCTTCTCGCTGCCAAGGCTGTCGACGAAGATGGCCGGGCCTCGAGGTATAATGTCGTCATCCTGCCTCATTGTCAGGACATCACGCTCGCCGTGTCTCTGGTTATGCCGGAGAGCAATGTCTTCAGCTGTTCCCGCAGCGAATTTTCCAAGGTTTGGATGGAGAGCCGCCCCAACCTCTCCATTGTGGATGTCCGCGAGTGTCCCGACGTCGCCGTAAACCATGTCGAGAACGTCCGCGCCTTTGGCAACGATTATCACGTGCTTGTGATCAACACGCCCGACAGCGGCGTGGCCGAGGCCGACTTTATCCAGGCCGGGGCCGACGCTGTTGTCATGGCGCCCCTCACCGAGACCTCTCTCGCCCATGTGCTGGCGCGGATTGTCGGCGAGGATCGTGTGCGCAATCCGGCGTCCGGTGTTAAGCGTGTCATATCTTAAGTCTCCTGTTCCCATGCGTCAGCAATTCCTTGCCGGCGGCGGCCGCATAGCGGTGGTCGCTCCGTCCGGCCCTTTGTCCTCCGACCTCCTTTCGGCCGGTGTCGGCTGCCTGCGCTCCATGGGCTTCGCGGTGAGTGTCATGCCCCATGCCGACGGGTGTCGCGACGGGGTCTTCGCCGCGGCCGACTCCGACCGGGCCTCCGACTTGGCCGAGGCCCTCGCCAGCGCCGAAGCCGACGTCGTGTGGTGCGCCCGGGGGGGCTATGGGGCCATGCGGACGCTCGAAGCCCTTGGGCGTTTCGGGGGGTGGCGCAAGGTGTTCGGCGAGACGGACAAGATCTTGGTCGGCTTCAGCGACATCACTGCGCTCCATTCCGCCGCCGCGCGGTGTGGCGGGGTGGGGCTTCACGGCCCGATGCTTAAGCACATGGCAACCCGCGGCGCCGACTCGCCGGACGTGCAGGCCACACTCGCCCTGCTCCGGGGCGACGCCTTCTCCCTCTCCCGCCCGGCTCTCCATGGCAGCCGCGATGGCGAGGCCGAGGGCAGGCTCATCGGCGGCAACCTCTCCATCCTTTACTCCTTGGCCTCCACGCCTCTCATGCCCGATCCCGACGGGGCCATACTCTTTATCGAGGACTTGTCCGAGTATCGCTACCATATTGACCGCATGATGCGCACCCTGCGTTTCTCGGGTTTCCTCTCCCGCCTCTCGGGCGTCATCGTCGGGCAGATGACAGGTATGAGAGACGGCGCGACACCCTTTGGCCGCGACGCGTTCCAAATAGTGGCCGACGCCGTGGCCGACTATGCGTATCCCGTCTTTGTCGGTTACCCCGCGGGGCATAACCCTTCCGAGAACTTTCCGCTTCTCATCGGCGGCGAGTGCCGCATGCGTG
>CAKVCS010000271.1 GCA_934725785.1 uncultured Bacteroidales bacterium
ACGCCGGCCCTGAGCGGGACAGGCTTATCGAGAACTATAAGGTCAGCTTGCGAAACCTCGCCCTCGAGGGGGTTAAGAATGTGTGCTACAACTTTATGCCCGTCCTCGACTGGGCGCGCACCGACTTGCTTCACCCTAATGCCAACGGCACGTCGAACCTCTATTTTAGCCACGCCCAGTTCGCCTATTTCGACATTTGCATACTCAAGCGCCCCGGGGCGGAGAGCTCATGGCCGGACAACGTTCTGGCTGAAGTCGAGAGGCTCAAGGCGACGATGACTCCCGAGGACGACCACAACCTCGTCGACACGATAATTGTCAAGACCCAGGGATTCGTGTCTGGCAATATCAAGGAGGGCGATGATCACCCGGTGGAGCTTTTCCGCAACCTGCTGAGCCTCTATGAAGGCATCACGGCCGATGCCCTCCGCGAGAATATGCGCTACTTCCTTGCGGCAATAATGCCCGTCTGCGACGAGATGGACATACGCGTCTGCGTCCATCCGGACGACCCCCCGTTCCAGATACTCGGACTGCCCCGCATCGTCACGTGCGATGCGGACATAGACTGGTTTCTCCATGCGGTCGACAACCCACATAACTGCCTCACGTTCTGCGCCGGCTCGCTTTCGGCGGGAGGGCACAACGACGTGGTCGAGCTCGCGCGCAAGTACGCCAGCCGCACTTCGTTCGTCCACCTCCGCTCGTGCCACATCTTCCCGAACGGAGATTTCACCGAGGCCAGCCATCTGGGCGGCAGGGCCAATCTCGTGGAGCTCGTACGCATATTCGAGAAGGCCGACCCGACCCTGCCTATGCGAGTGGATCACGGCATGACCATGCTCGGCGACGAGACGCGCGGCTACAACGCCGGCTACAGCTTCCTCGGGCGTATGTTCGCCCTCGGCCAGGTGCAGGGCATCATAGCGACTGTAGACAACGAGATCGGCCTGCCATACAGGCAGCCGGGGCTTTTCTGACAAATCATCTCTCATCATAAAGAAGGCATGACAAACTTATTCGACATCAAAGGCCAAGTGGTGGTCATAACAGGCGGCACTGGCATACTCGGGCGCTGCATTGCCAAGTATTTGGCGGAGAACGGCGTCAAAGTCATAATAATAGGCCGCAAGGCGGAGGTCGGTGAGGCCATTGTGGCGGACATTGCCAAGGCGGGCGGTGTGGCCGAGTTCCAAAAGGGCGACGTCATGAGCGTGGAGCATATGGAGGCCATCCGCGACGCCGTCGTGGCCAAATATGGGCGTGTGGACTCGCTGCTCAACGCCGCAGGCGGCAATATGCCGGGCGCCACCATCACGCCCGACCAGAACTTTTTCGACCTCAAGCCGGAGGAGTTTCAGAAGGTGCTGAGCCTCAACCTCACCGGCACGGTCATTCCAACACAGGTCTTCCTCAAGCCTATGGTGGCTCAGGGCAAGGGCAGCGTGGTCAACTTCTCCTCCATGGCGGCGTTCCGCCCTATGACGCGCGTGTGCGGCTATGCCGCTGCCAAAGCCGGCATCTCGAACTTCACCGCGTACATGGCCACAGAGTGCGCAAAGAAATTTGGCGAGGGCATCCGCGTCAACGCCATCGCGCCGGGCTTTTTCATAACCGAGCAGAACAGGGCGTTGCTTACCAACCCCGATGGGACATTTACGCAGCGAGGGCAGGACGTCATACGCCAGACGCCGTTCGGACGCATGGGCGAGCCTGAGGAGCTATGCGGCACCATACATTATCTAATTAGCGATGCCGCAAAGTTCGTCACAGGAACCGTAGCCGTGGTGGATGGAGGCTTCAACACGTTCGCCATGTAAACGTGAACTCCGGTTGCGTCTGTCTCATTGGCGTGCCGCGAGGTTAAAAAAAAACTATATTAGACCCGCCCCGGTGGCTCTGAGCCACCGGGGCTTCTGCCCTTGGGTATTTTGCCGTCGGGCGCGGAGATTACTTACCTTACGATTTTTTATGAAAACAGACAGAAGTTACGCCATCGTTGGCGTTGGTGGTGTCGGCGGCTACTTTGGCGGCCGCCTGGCTTTGTCGGGGCGCGATGTGCGTTTTCTTCTACACTCCGACTATGAATACGTCCGCGCCAACGGCCTTACTGTCAAGTCTCATAATGGAGACTTTGTCTTGCCTCGCGTGCAGGCCTACAATAGGGTGGGGGATATCGGCACTGTGGATGTTGTCGTCGTCTGCCTAAAGACCACAAGCGAGTCCTTGCTCGCATC
>CAKVCS010000272.1 GCA_934725785.1 uncultured Bacteroidales bacterium
GCATAGCGATGCCGCTATCCTTGGGGCCGAGCCAAAGCTGCCCGTCGGGGTCAAGTTTGACGAAGTTTATGTTATTGTGGGGCAGCCCGTCGGATGTGGTGAAGACCCTTGTTGACGCGTTGTCTATGTCATAGACCACAAGGCCTCCCGACGTTGCGACGTAGAGGTAGGAGGAGTCGATGACCATATCGTTGACCGTCATCTGGCTGCGCTGGATGTCTCCCATAGGCAGCTTGCGGTAGCGGAGATCGCCTTCTTTCCGGAAGAAGACGCCCTCGCCCCTTGTCCCGACGTACTGGACACCCCTCTTGTCGTCGAACGCGACGCGGACGACATCCCTGCGGTCGGGCAGGCCGAAGGTGGCATCGTAATACTCATAGTTGGACATGCACTTGGTGTCCATGTTGATGAGTCCGTCGGTCAGGCCTAGCCAGAGCCTCTCGCCGTGAATTTGCGCGGAGACGACCCTGCTTTTGGCAAGTCCGACGTCGGCGAGGTTATATTGCGCGAAGTAGTTGTTAATCCAGGCTACGACACCGCTCCCGTACGTTGCGAACCAGAAAATGCCCTCGCGGTCGACCATTATCTCCGAGACGTAGTTGTTGCCGAGCCCGTTTTGCTCATCGAGAGTCAGGGCCTCGACGTAGTCCTGAGAGTCCTCGCGGTACTCCCACTCCTTGACACCATCTCCCCACGTGGCGAGGTAGAGGTTACCGCTCTCCTCCTCATAAATGGAACGGATGTCGTAGGCAGCGACTCGGCCCGAGGAGCAAACTTTTGTGCACTGGCTGAGGAGCTGGGCCCCGTTGGTCGGAGAGTAGCGGTAAATGCTGCCGTCGTCAAAGCCCACCCAGTAGTCGGAGCCACGCCTCGTTGGCTTTATGCAGTTGACGGTCGTCATGGGCAGCTCTTCGATCTCCTCGGGAGCCTGGAGGGCCCCATCGACGCCGACACGGACGGTCAGGAGACCGTCGGACGTGCCAACGAGCAGGATCATAGAGTTGACCGCGCATATTGACGTGTACATCCTGCCTCCGAAAAGCTCGTCGTCAAAGAACGTGGTCATCTTATGGTCGGGCGATATCTTGACGATGCCCATGTTCTGCTCCACGGCCCAGATGTTTCCACGGTCGTCGAGGCACATGTCCTTGATTGGGGCCTGCATGTCCTCCACGGGCGGCATCTTAACGAACTTGCGTCCGTTGTAGAAAGTGAACGTACCGTTGCCATGTCCGCACCAGAGGAGCCCGTCGGTGTCAATTATCATGTCGGAGATGAAGTTGTCCGACAGAGAGTCGCGCCTGCTGAAGTTCGTGAAGTTGAGGCCGTCGTAGCGCGACAGCCCCTCGCCCATCCCGATCCAGACGAAGCCGTTGTCGTCCTGCACCAGGCTGTAGATGTAGTTCTGGGGCAAGCCCTGCGCATTTGTGAACTTCGAGAGGTTGAAGTTTTGCGACAAGGCTGTCGCCGCCACCCCGAGCAGGAGCAGCGCAGCCATGGCTAACGATTTGATTGTCATCATCTGCGGGAAATTTCTTGACGGAAAGCCGGCGGCGCGGTTGACGCTCTTTGCTCAGCCGGCGGCTCGAAGGTAATGTTACGAGGTTCTACTTTTTCGGCTTAATGCCGATGGAGTACTTGTATTTGGGGATACCGCCAATGGGGACGCTGTAGAATGGCATCAGCTCGCCGTACTGGTTCTCGAGGAATATGACGACATTATTGTTTTTCAAGGGTTTATTCTTGAACTTGATCATCTGAATGTCCCACGAGGTGTTTTTCTCGGAATCGGCGACCTTGTGAGTGCTCGTGACCCACTCGTTGTTGCCGCTCACTTTCATCATCTCGCCGTTCTTCGCGATGGAGATGATTCGGAGCATTCCGTCATTGTCCCAGTCGAAGTTGCTCTGCTTGAGGGAAATCGTCTTGTCGTCGATATACGGGTATATGTGCGACACCTCGCTTGCCGAGTCGTGCATGCGGAACTTGTACTTGAAATAGTACGCGAAAGCGCCGTCGACCTTAACGTTCTCGTCCTTCTTGCGGCTGAGGAAGAGTCTGTACATGTTGCCATCGTCACCGGCCAGGCCCTCAATCACGAGCTTGAACGTCCGCCCGCCGAACTCGGGCAGATCCTCGCCCTCGGAGGGGTTGAACGGGCCGAACGTATACCAGTTGTCGTCGAACTTAGGGTCGACGCCGAAGGTTTTCGTGGCGAGCATGGTCCCGCT
>CAKVCS010000273.1 GCA_934725785.1 uncultured Bacteroidales bacterium
GCTCATACCCGTGTTGACCGCAGTCACGCTCATGGCTTTTTTCACGGTCTTGATCCTCCTCTCGAAGTTCGAGACCGTCGGGTTCGTTATCCTGGAGTACGCGTGTCCACCGCTCTTGCCCGTGAACGCGCGCTCCATCTCCTCCGCGTCGGCAAATTCGAACGCTACGTTCTGATATATCGGCATGGTCAGCGCTCCGTGGGCGTCGGCAACCTCGAATGGGACGTGGCTCACTACTGTTTCATAGCTTTGAGACATATTCTGCTGTTTTTATATATTTGTCTTGTTCTTGCTTTGAGGGCTGAGCGACTATGGCTCATCCTCTCATTGCAAAGTTAGTTTTGGGCGCATCCGCGTCTCATCCCACGTTTGTGGTAACTCTTTTGCCATTCGCTTGTTATTCCCAGACCAGGGCCTCCTGCGTAACTTTGCATTGTTCAATCGAACAAACGGATAACTGACAAAAAAGAATTACGACAATGGCAAAAATTACAGTTAACGGCAACGCACAGGAGGTGCAGGCGCCCATCACAGTGGCCGAGCTCATCAAGCTCAACAACGTCCTGCAGCCCGAGATGGTCTCGGTCCAGGTCAACGAGGAGTTCGTCGATCGCGCGGACTTCGACACCAAGACCCTCAATGAGGGCGACAGCATAGACTTCCTTTACTTCATGGGCGGTGGCCAGTTCTAACACTATCACGACTTATGTACGACTTTAGCGAAGAAGAGATTGAGCGGTACAGCAGGCACATACTGCTTGCCGACGTGGGCATCGAGGGGCAGGAGAAAATCCATGCCGCGAAGGTGCTGATTGTGGGGGCGGGCGGACTCGGGGCGCCTGTCTCGCTCTACCTGGCTGCCGCGGGTGTGGGCACCATAGGCATCATAGATTTCGACGTGGTCGACGTGTCCAACCTCCAGAGGCAGATATGCCATTTCTCTGAGGATGTCGGAAGGCCAAAGGTTGAGAGCGCGGCCGCGAAGATCAAGGCCATCAACCCCCATGTCAACGTCGTCACTTACAATGACCTTTTCCGCGCCGACAATGCGCTCGACATCATAAAGGACTATGACTTCGTTGTCGACGGCACGGACAACTTCCCCGTCAAGTTCCTTATCAACGACGCCTGCGTCATGGCTGGCAAGCCTTTCAGCCACGGCGGCATACTCCGCTTCGAGGGCCAGACCATGACCTACGTGCCGGGGCACGCCTGCTACAGGTGCGTCTTCAACGCCCCTCCCCCTCCAGGCCTCGTCCCGACCTGCTCCCAGGCGGGTGTGCTCGGAGCCATAGCGGGCATGCTCGGGACCATCCAGGCGGCCGAGACCCTCAAGTATTTCACCGGGGTGGGCGAACTCCTGACGGACAAGCTCTTGAGCTTCAACGCCAAGACGATGGACTTTCGGAAGATAAATGTCCACCGGACGGACAAGTGTCCCGTCTGCGGCTCGCACCCCACGGTCACCAAGCTTATTGACTACGAGCAGGCCGTCTGCGACTTGCACAAGAAGTAAATAAAAAAGCCACGCCATGCGCATCAAACGTTCTGCATACGAGGCTCTGCTCGCACAGGCGCGGGCTGAGCTGCCCGACGAGAGCTGCGGATACCTTTTCGGCAGCGCGGACGATCCCGACCTCGCCACGGAGCATTTCCCGATGACGAATGCCGACCACAGCGCGGAGCACTTCTCTTTTGTGCCAGCCGAGCAGTTCGCCGCCCTTCGCGCCAGCCGTGCCGCGGGCCTCAAGATTATCGCCAATTGGCACAGCCACCCCGCCAGCCCCTCCAGGCCCAGCCAGGAGGACATACGCCTCGCCAACGACCCGAACATCCTCTACTGCATCCTCTCACTTCAGGCCGAGGAGCCGGTCTTCAACGCTTTCAGGATTGCAGGCGGCAGCGTGGAGAAGTTCACAGTCGAGGTCGTGGACGACTGACGGACTCTTTTGCCCGAATATGTCTAACTTCGCGCCGATATGTTACAATTCGATATGCACATAAATCGGCGAAAATATGCAATCTGACATCACAAGCCGTCTCCAGGCGGCCGTCGGCTCTCTCTCGGAGGTCTCTTTGGGCGAGGAGTCTGTCGCGGCGTGCGGCTCTGCGTCGCTCCCATCGGTCGAGGCAATCAAGCGCATCGTCTCGCTCGTCAAGGACGTGGTCTTCCCCGGTTTCTTTGACAAGCGCAGGGCGGTCGGAGACATCCGCAAGTGCGTCATTGGCA
>CAKVCS010000274.1 GCA_934725785.1 uncultured Bacteroidales bacterium
GCCTTCCACGGGGTCGTAGTGCGCGCCGCGGATGGCGGGCTTGTACGGCATCTCCAGGCAGTCCGGCATGTGGCACGCGAAAGAGACGTTAAGCATTGCCGTCTTGACCCCGCAGTTCTCGACGATGTCCTCCACTGTCGAGAGCAGGAAGCCCGTCTGCCAGGCAAAGGCCGAGCCCGGCTCCAGAATCACCTGCAGGTGCGGATGGCGAGAGCGGAACGCCTTGATGCTGCTTATCAGCAAGTCGACGTCGTAGCCCTGGCGCGTCATGAGATGCCCGCCGCCAAAGTTTACCCACTTTACGTGTCTCAGGTAAGGGGCGAAGCGCGTCTCGAACGCCTCTATCATGTTGGCGCTCTGCTCCGCCGAGCTTTCGCATAGGGCGTGGCAATGCAGCCCCTCGATTATGCTGGGCAGGGACGCCGGCAGGTCGCAAGCCCTCACGCCGAGGCGCGAGCCTGGCATGCACGGGTTGTACAGGTCGGTCTCCACTTGCGCTAGCTCGGGGTTTACGCGCAGCCCGACCGACACCGGATGGTCCGCCGACATCACGTTAGGGGTGAACCGCTCCACCTGCGCCAAGGAGTTGAACGTTATGTGCCGGCTGCACTGCAATATCTCGTCAATCTCGCCTGGCGAGTAGACGGGCGCGTAGGTATACGCCGGGCTGCCGAGCTCCTCGGCCGCAAGGCGCGCCTCGCAGAGCGAGCTGGCCGTCGCGCTGTCGAACTGCTCGCGGATTATGGGGAAGGCGTCCCATAGCGAGAAGGCCTTGAACGCCAATATTATCTTGGCTCCGCTCTCGTCTTGCACGCGGCGGATGAGCCGCATGTTGGCCCGCAGCCTGTCCGCCTCGAGCAAGTAGCACGGGCTGGGTATCTCAGAGAGGTCTATCTGTCGTTGCATCAGCTTATGTCTTGTGGTCTAAATGTTTTAAGGGTAATAAGTGCGGGGGCTAACCCGCCGTGCGGACGAACTCCGAAGGCGTGAGCCCCGTCTCTTTCTTGAAGAAACGCACGAAGTGCTGCGGATACTGGAATCCGAGCGAGAAGGCCGTCCCCTTGACCGTGGCGTTCGGCTCGAGCATGCGGCTCTTGGCCACCGAGACCACTTTGCGGTTTATCAGCTCCTTGGGGCGCAGCCCCGTCTCGCGTTTCACCATGTCGCCGAAATAGTTCGGGGTGAGGCAAATCTTGTCGGCAAAATAGCTCACCGTCGGCAGCCCGTTCTCCTCCGCCTTGCCATCCTTGAAGTATCCGTCCAGCAGACTCTCGAATTTGGATATGGCGCTGCGGTTGAGCTCCGTGCGCGCCGCAAACTGACGCTCGTAGAAGCGAAGGCAGTAGTTCAACAACACTTCTATCTGGCTCACAATCAAGCGGCGGGACACTTTGTCAACTGGGCGGCGCAGCTCTTCGCTTATCATCTCCATTCCGCGCATTATGGTCTCCCGCTCTTCTGGCGACGGGTGCAGGGCCTCGTTGCTCGAGTAGGAGAAGTAGCCGAAGTCCGGCATCTGCTTCTCGAGCTGAGTGCCGGCAATAAGCTCGGGCGAGAACAGCAGGGCCACGAAGCTCGGCACGAAGCCTGGCGTCGGGCGCGACGTCACCGTCTGGTTCGGCCCCAGGCACACAATGGAGCCCTCGTCATAGTCATACTCAGTCCGGCCGTAGCTCAGCTGGCAGCCCTTGTTCAGCTTGAGAAATATGGAGTAGAAACCCGTGTTGACGGTGCGCTCCTCGGGTGCGGGCGCATGACTCTCCACTTTGAGCACGTCCGCCAAGGGAAAGGCGGGCGCGGCGTAGCCATAGAACTCGTTGTATTTCGCAATGGTCGGCAGCTCTGTTACTTCCATATGTGTGTTGGCATTTCGCTCGTGTGCTGTGATGGCGTGTGCCGCGCCGTCTGTATGGTGGCCATGGCTAATCGCGATTCTCGGGCCTCCACGTGTCGATGCGCGACGGGGTGCGGCAGGCCTGGCTTAGCCCGCCGCACCCCATCGCAAATATACTAAAAAAGACTTTTTATAGTATTTGGAGCTTGACGCCCAGGTCGAGGTGGAATAATTTCCAGAAGCCTATGTAGTCGTTGTCGAAACCACTCAGCGCGTACGAGTCCGTGGTCGAGAGGTCATAGTAAAAGCCCACCGCGCGCCACCGCCTCCGCTTGTTGCGGCTCACGTTGAACGTCCACTGCTGGCCGAATGCGGCTATTATGTGGAACTTGGTTG
>CAKVCS010000275.1 GCA_934725785.1 uncultured Bacteroidales bacterium
GCATGCGCCGCCCCTCTTTTGGCGTAGAGTATCGGGGGAAAGCCCGCTTAGAGGCCGAACGCCTGCTTCACTTTGCCGACGTAGTCGAGCTTCTCCCATGTGAAGAGCTCGACTCGCTTGGTGAACGTGCGCCCGTTGACCTTGATGGTCACGTCCTTCTCCTGTGGTTTGCGTCCGAAATGGCCGTAGGAGGCAGTGGGCTCGTAGATGGGGTTCTTGAGCTTGAAGCGCTCAATGATAGCATACGGACGCATGTCGAATATCTTGAGAACTCGGGCCGCGATTTCTCCGTCGGAGAGGGCGACGTGGCTTGTGCCATACGTGTTGACGTAAAGGCCAACGGGCTCGGCGATACCAATGGCGTAGGCCACCTCGACAAGGACCTCGTCGGCCACGCCCGCCGCCACAAGATTCTTGGCCACGTGGCGGGCTGCGTAGGCCGCAGAGCGGTCGACCTTGGATGGATCCTTTCCGGAGAAGGCTCCGCCGCCGTGGGCGCCCTTGCCCCCGTAGGTGTCGACAATAATCTTGCGCCCGGTGAGCCCCGTGTCTCCATGAGGGCCACCGATGACGAACTTGCCCGTGGGGTTAACGAAGAGCTTGAGCTTGGAGGCGTCCTCAGGGCGGCCGGCTGTCGCATTGTCGAGGATTACAATGTCGTCCTCGAACAGCGCGGCTACGCTTGCCGGCAGCTGAGCCTTGACGCGTGGCAGGAGGATGTTCTTGACATCCTGGCTGATGACGTCGAGCATCTCGCGCTCGGGAGCGAAGTCGTCATGCTGGGTGGAGATGACGACAGTGTCGATGCGCAGGGGCTTGTTGTCGTCGGAATACTCTATGGTCACTTGGCTCTTGGAGTCCGGACGCAGGTATGTCATGACCTTTCCCTCGCGGCGTATCGCGCTAAGCTCCTCGAGAAGCCTGTGAGCCAGATAGATAGGCAGAGGCATAAGCTCTTCGGTGTCTCGGCAGGCGTAGCCGAACATCATGCCCTGGTCTCCCGCCCCCTGCTTCTCCTTGTCGGCTCGGACGACGCCCTGGTTGATGTCGTGGCTCTGCTCGTGGAGCGCGGATATCACGCCGCAAGACTGCGCGTCGAACTGGTACTCGCTCTTATTGTATCCTATGGAGCTGATGACGCGCCGGGCGACATCCTGGACAGAGACGTAGCCGTTTGTGGACAGCTCGCCGGCGCAGACAGTGAGGCCGGTGGTGACGAGGGTCTCGCAAGCGACCTTGCTCTCATCGTCCTGAATCAGCAAGGCGTCGAGGACGGCGTCTGAAATCTGGTCGGCCACCTTATCGGGGTGCCCCTCGGAGACGGACTCCGAAGTGAAGAAATATGACATCGCAGTAAATGTTATGTATCAAACAAAAAAAACTCGTCTCCCCAATGGGAAACGAGCCTTAGACTGTTCAAGGTAAAAAAGCGGAAAAAGTCAGGAATCGCCTTTTAGCACTTTTTTATAGTGGTTGCAAGTAGCAAATCCGTCCACTCTTGATTTAGACCGCCTCCCTATCTTGAGAGATGTGTGGAGATAACGGGAGTCGAACCCGTGACCTTTTGAATGCCATTCAAACGCTCTAGCCAACTGAGCTATACCCCCAAATGTCCTTTTGACGAGCGCAAAGGTACGCATTAGGTTTTAATTACGCAATAGGTGAGGTGATAAAAAAGGCGTATTACTTATTTTCCATACTTCCGGACTCATCTCGCTCAGAGTCCGCGCCAGGCGTAGAGACCCCGCCGGAGACGAGCATCTTCATCACCTCGGCAGGCGGCACGTCTATCGGCCTCACCTGTGACCGCGGGACGATAATGAGGTCGCCCATGACGGAGTACGGGTAAGGCGAGTAGACCGCGACCATGCCTCCGAGGCCGATTGCGGCAAGGTCGTCTTGCGTTATGAAGCCAAGCCTGTTGTTGACGCCATCACGGTCGAGGCTGACAACGACCGGCTTGTCGAACTTTCGCTTGTCGCCCACGAAGGCCTTCATCAGGTCGCGTATGGAGGTGTAAATGAGCTTGATGAGCGGAATTCGCGCTATCATCCTGTTGAACCAGGCGACGAACTGCGGCGTGACGAGCCTGCTGCCAAAATATCCGGCGAGCGTGACAAGGACGAGGACGATGACGAGCCCCAGCCCGGGCACGTTCCCCACGAAAGGCAGCCCAGCGAAAATGGAGTCGGCGAACCTGACCACGGCGAGAAGGACGTAGAC
>CAKVCS010000276.1 GCA_934725785.1 uncultured Bacteroidales bacterium
GCGAAGGTCAGAGGCTTGAGCCCGTCAGCGTCAATCTTTATCAGGGCTATGTCGGTCGTCGGGTCGGTGCCCACCAGCTTGGCCTTGAAGTTCCGTTTGTCGTTCAGGACCACCTCTATGTCGTCCGCGCCGTCCACCACGTGGTTGTTGGTTACGATGTATCCGTCGGCGCTTATTATGACGCCCGATCCAGCGCCTTGTATGGGTTGCGCCTGCTGCTGTCTCCTGCCCAGCCCGGGGCCGAAGAAGAAGTCAAAAATGTCAGCGCCGCCGTACGTGTCGGAGGCTTGCTGCGTCACTTTCACGTGGACCACGCCATTTACCGTCTGTTCGGCAGCCTCGGTGAAGTCGGTGGGCGCCGCGCTGCCGTAGGCCACGGTTCTGGCCGGCAATGCCGGCTGCGACATGGCGACTGGCTGCGGCTGGGCGGCCTCGTAGCGAGAGTAAAGGTATGCGCCGAACGCCGCGCAAGCCATGCTGGCGCCTGCCGCCAGCAGATATTTCTTTACGTCCATAATTATATGTGTATTTTGTTCTCTTTTGTATCTGACGCGAATGTCACACACGCGCGCCGCCCGCCAAAAAATATTCAACATCCGAGCCAATTTCCGCGACCACCCGCCACTTCTGACAAAAAGTCACACTCGTTGATGCTTTTGGCCCGATAGGATGCCCTATCGCCCGTTTGATGATTAATGGCTCGCTTTTGCTGATTTTTACCCGGCCGACAGGCATTCCGGGCATTGCCTTTTTGCGGCTGTTGCTTACTTTCGCAGTAAAATATTATTGTCATATGCGTCTGCTTATATTTGGTCTCGGCGGTCCCGAGATAATGCTTATCGTGATTCTCGCCCTGCTGCTTTTCGGCGGGAAGAAGATACCGGAGCTTATGAACGGCATCGGCAAGGGTGTCAAGAGTTTTCGTGACGGAATGGATGGCAAGTCGGACGAGGGGGGGGGCAAAGCCGAGCCGGACAAGAAAAATGGCGACAGTCAGCAGTCTGGCGGTGCTGACGGCAAAGGGGCGCAGGCGTGAGCGACGCTGGCGAGAAGACTTTCTGGGAGCATCTTGAGGACCTGAGGTGGCTCATAGCCCGCGTGCTGCTCGTCGCTGGCGTCGCCATCGTGGCGTGCTTCTGTTTCAAGGACGAGCTGTTCTCGCTCGTCTTGGCCCCGTCACGCCCGGACTTTGTCCTTTACAGGCTTCTACCGGGCTTCGAATGCCCCGACCTGCCGCACGGGCTGGTCAACACGAGCCTCCCCGGGCAGCTCATGACGCATTTAAAGGTCGCGATGGCGGTCGGCGTCATCGTGGCCGCCCCCGTCGTCATCTGGCTTGTCGCCAGGTATTTGTCGCCGGCTCTCTATCCTGGCGAGCGGCGCGCCTTGCGCATGGTCTTCTGGTGGGGGGCGCTGCTCTTCCTCCTCGGTCTCGCTGTGGCATATCTGCTCGTCTTCCCGCTGGCGTATCAGTTCTTGGCGGGCTACGTCGTGTCAGACGAGGTCACCAACCTGTTCACCCTCGATTCTTACATTGACAATATGCTCCTCCTATGCCTGCTTATGGGCGTGCTCTTCGAGCTGCCCATCGTGGCGGTCATGCTGGGCAGGGTGGGGCTGGTCTCCTCAAAGCTCATGAGGCGCTATCGCCGCCACGCCTTGCTCGCCATTGTGACTTTGGCGGCCATCATAACGCCAACCACCGATGTCTTCACCCTTGTGCTCGTGAGCCTCCCCGTCTGCCTCCTTTATGAGGTCAGCGTACATTTGGTAAAGTGAGTCGGCTATATTAACTTCGCACGATTTCAAGTTGTTATGGCGGCTCGGCCATAGCGCGCCACCCTATGGCGCGTGGTCGGGATACCGCGTCGGGCCTCCCTACTGTGAAGCAGGGAACTCGGCAAAAAATAATTAATATACGACATACAGAAATGGCAAACTTAGTTGCTATCGTTGGACGCCCGAACGTAGGCAAGTCCACCCTATTCAACAGATTGACAGGCACGCGCAGCGCCATTGTCGACGAGACGGCCGGCGTCACGAGAGACCGGCAGTATGGCAAGGTGCTATGGAACGGAAAGGAGTTCTCTGTCATAGACACCGGAGGCTACGCTTCCAATTCCGACGACGTTTTTGAGGCCGAGATTCGCAAGCAGGTCAAGCTCGCCATCGACGAGGCCTCCCTGATACTCTTCGTCGTCGACACGCAGACCGGCATAACGG
>CAKVCS010000277.1 GCA_934725785.1 uncultured Bacteroidales bacterium
CCGTGGGCGCGGGCACAGATCAATCCCGGCCGCATCTCCTATGAGAAGGAAGGTCAGACATGGGTTCCTCTATACCGAGCGGGCGGGCGACCCGCGTCCTCGTCTGCGTGCTGGCAGCTGGGGCCTCGTCGCGTATGGGGTTCCCCAAGCTACTGGCGGCCTTTTCAGGGTCCGACGGGGCCGGCACCTGCCTGCTTACGCGGGCATGCCGCGCCGCGCTGGACAGCCGAGCGACCCAGGTTGCCGTGGTGACAGGGGCTTATGCAAGTGAGATGGCACCGGTACTTGAGGAGCTGCGCGGTGGATTCGAGGAATCCCGCCAGAGCATCGAAGGGATCGAGCTGGCAGATTCTACCGCCGCGCCTGCACTTCGCCTCGTCGAGCTGCGCAATGACGCCTGGTCGCAGGGGCAGGCGACCTCCGTGCGCCTGGCCGCGCAGTACGCTCTCGCATACGACTTCGATGCAATCATCTTCATGGCGGCTGACCAGCCATTTGTGGAAACCGAGCATCTCAACGCCCTTATTGCGGCGTTCGAGCGGATCCGGGGCACCGAGGCCCCCGACGCCGCACCCGCACCGTTTGCCCTGCGCTCCCGCTGCGGCACGCGCCAAGGCAACCCCTGCCTCTTCCCCCGCGAGACGCTCCCTTTGTTCGAGACGCTCACCGGTGACGAGGGCGCCCGCCAGCTTTTCCGCTCAGGCTCCCTTGTGGCCGTCCCCGCCGACATCCCCCCGGCCCCCGGGCACGACGTCTTCTGCGACCTCGACACACCCGAGGAATTCGAACAATTCAAAGCCGCGCGAAACATGTAACAACGCAAATTGTCAAAGGGCCAGCAGCCAACCCGGCAAGCACGTATCCCCCGTCACTCTTTCAATGTTTCAAATAATTTTGTATAATTCAACTAGCATTTGAACTATGCAAAATCAAGGAGAATCGTTGCTGGAGGAAGTCACCAGGTACCTGGAAAACTCATTGGGAATCAAGGCAACGGTTTCCGAATGGGACGAAACGGAGTCGTTGCCCCTCTTCATAAGAAGAGGATGCACGATTGGCAACGTCACCACCAAAGCTGGACCGTTCATCCTGGTCAATTTAAAAGGAAGCCCATCCCTGCCAGATCTCAAGCGGGCATACACTCAAGTCTCAAGAAGAGCCGCGGTTCCCGTCGTCGTAAGTTCGGCTTGGCTTAATGCGCGTCAACGCCATGCCCTCGTCGAACAAGGAATCCCTTTCGTATGCGCGGGCAAACAGGCGTTTTTGCCCTTTCTCGGCATGGCAAACACGGAATGGGGCAGCAAGAAGACCGTGCCGATTCGCGAGGGCCTTACTCCAAAAGCACAGCAAGCGGCCCTCTGGGGCGCATTTGCAAACAAGACGTATTCGATGACCGAGCTGCGGCTCGCCACAGACATGAGCCCGAGCCAGGCGAGCGATGCGGTGAACGAAATCGTCCGCCGCGAAATAGCCGCTAAGGTCAAGTCCGGCAAACAGGTGCTTGTGTCCCCAGTTTCAATTGAAGAACTGTTGGACAAACATATGGCCGAGCTATCCTCGCCTGTGATACGGACGCTGACAGTGCGCAGGTCGCCCTCTATCGACGCTCTTCCCGATGCTGGCGAAACAGCCCTGGCTGCCCGGTCCATGCTCAACACGCCACCCATCGTTCAAAAAGCGGCGCCGAAGCAATCGTTAGCAACCCTGCGTTCCCAAGAGGTACTTCAGGGAGAATACCCCGACAACGAGATTGCCGCCGTTCAGCTTTGGCGTTATTCGCCCCTCTTCACGGGACACCGAGCAGTTGACAATATCTCGCTTGCCCTATCACTAGCCAAACTCGAAGACGAGCGTGTCATTGAAGCAATCGAGTCTCTTTTTGAAAAGGAGTACACATGGGACAAAGCACTGTAGTCGGTCTGGATGAGTTCCGTCGGCACATGGCCGGGCTTGAGAACTGCAGGGGCGACCACACCGCCAACCTCAAGCAAATCGGTATTCATGGGGTCTCATTGGATGACCTTCTCAATACCATGAACGACGTATACGGGATTCACCCACATGGGAAAACAGGACATCCCTACCCATAGAACTCGTGGAAGTCTCCCTGGTAGGTGCCCCTGTGTGGGAAGCCCTCGCGCACGAGGCGCACGAGCTTGTCGGAGAAGCCGTAGCGCGGCAGATCGTCGACGGGCACCATGCGGGCGGCTGCGAAGTACTCG
>CAKVCS010000278.1 GCA_934725785.1 uncultured Bacteroidales bacterium
CTGCTGTGCAAAGTGAGCGCCAAGGTTATAAAGAACGCCCTTTGGATACTCGGCATTGAGGTGCCAGCCCGCATGTAGGCAGGGATAGCATCTTTTAACATAACACAGGCCGTAAATCTCCGTATTAGAGCAGGGGGTTTACGGCCGTTTTGGCGCGTACGGCCAGCAACACATACGCCGTGAGCGATACGTCCGCTCCACTGCCACATAGCTATACCTTGTGAATAGATTTTTTTGCCTACCTTTGCGTTTGCGGCATTCGTACGAAAAAGGATCGACTGCGGCATTCAGAGTGAGCGGCATACTATTAAAATGTTTATCATGAACACATTAATACCGGGCACAAACAGGACTCCGACTATTTCGTTCAATGATGGGGTGCTCTCCATCTCGGGGCGCTCTTATATGGAGAACTCGGTCGAGTTCTATTCTCCTATCAAGAAACTGATTGACGAGGCGGAAGGGCCAATAACAGTGGAGATCAGCCTCGACTTTTTCAACACAAGCAGCTCGAAGTGTCTCATGGACTTGCTGACGCTGGTGGACAAGAAGTGCATAGCAGGCCAGGATTGCAAGATAAAGTGGAGCTATAAGGCTGACGACGAGGATATGAAGGACAGCGCGGAGGAGTTCCGCGACATATTGCACCACGTGCCTATAGAGCTTGAGGAAATAGACGACTGACCCCACCCCGCGGGCGACGCTGCCGCCCGCTCGACCTGAATGCGCCCCCGACCCTTGAGAACACACGATATCCGCGTAAAGAGAAACACAAAAACGTCTTTTTAAATGGAGATAATCTGTAATCAGACCGACCGAAGTCCTCTGGTGACGTTGGACGGCGCGGAGCTGACGTTGAGCGGACGCTCGTATATGGACAACGCCGTCGAGTTCTACCGCAACCTCATAGCGAGGATTGGCGGGATGAAGTTTGAGAAGATGGACGTCGTGGTCCGGCTTGAGTATTTCAACACGAGCAGCTCTAAGTGCCTGCTCGAGTTGTTCCACTCGTTTGAGAAGACGAGCAAGGAGGGCAGGCCCATGCGCGTGTTCTGGTATCACTCGCCGGAGTGCCCGGATCTTGAGGAGGCAGGCGAGGACTATCGTGACTTGGTGACCGGGATTCCGTTCGAGCTCGTTGAGGCGCAGGACTGATAGCCAGACATGATATATGCACGCCCGCGTGAGAGACATTGCGGCGTGCATTTTTTATCTTTTACAAAACGAACGAGACGACATATGAAGAGAGGAAGATTGGCGGCAATGGCGGCGTCGGTAGGCGCGATGTGCGTATTGGCGTCGTCGTGTGCGGAAGTCGCCGTCACTCGCCGTCACGAGCTGCTTACAAAAGACTGGCTTTTCGCCGTCAGCGAATCGGCGGACAGCCTTCAAGACGCCTACGAGGCGGGCTTTCCTGACGGCGGTTGGCGCCGCCTCGACCTGCCCCACGACTGGGCCATCGAAGGGAGTTTCTCGGAGAGCAACCCCTCCGGCGTAGGCGGTGGCGCCCTGCCCGGCGGCATGGGGTGGTACAGGAAAGAGATAGACGTGACGGGCAAGGACCTGGAGGGGCGGGTCTTCCTGGAGTTTGACGGCATATACATGAACGGCACGGTGTTCGTGAACGGCATAAAGGAGGGTTGCAGGCCATATGGCTACTCATCCGTCATATATGACGTGACGCCGGACCTGAAGGAGGGGCGCAACCTGATTGCCGTGAGGGTGGACAACACTGACCAGCCGAACTCGCGATGGTACAGCGGTTGCGGCATATACCGCAACGTTTGGATAACCAAGACGAACAACGTCCACGTGGCCCCGTGGGGCACATGGATACGCACTCCGCTGGTAAACGAGGCCAAGGCCGACGTACTGGTGACGACGACCGTGGCCAACGAGAACGACTATGACATAGACGTGGACGTGCAGACCACCATAGTCGACCCGAGGGGCAACGAGGTCTCGAGCAAGGCCAGCACCGTCCGCATAGAGGGCGGGAGGAAGTCGGACGTGGAGCAGAGCCTGCGCGTGGCGTCGCCAGAGATGTGGGATGTCGAGTCGCCGTCGTTGTACAAGGCCTACACGAGACTTACGGTCGGCGGGCTCGAGGTGGACACCTACGAGACCCGCTTCGGCATCCGCAGGGAGGCGATCTTTCTCTTTTTTGTCCCGTCGGCGTATTCG
>CAKVCS010000279.1 GCA_934725785.1 uncultured Bacteroidales bacterium
GATTATTAGATTGAAACACTAAGCAACAGACAGATAAACAACCACCCACTTGCACGCCATGCGCAATCCGCGTCACGAACGCCTACGCGCGCAGGCCTTGCAGGGGGAAAATTAGAACTTGATTGTGGAAACCGATTTGATTCAAGAGATATTGCGTCGAGAGTCCGAGGCAATAAAGAACATACCTGTTACCGACGCCTTCGGCAAAGCCATAGACATCATCTATGACAGGGTGCACGTAAGGCATGGCAAGATAATAATGAGCGGAATGGGTAAAGCTGGCCAGATTGCCGTCAACATGTCCACCACCTTTTGCTCAACAGGCTCGCCGTCGGTATTCCTTCATCCGGCTGAGGCACAACATGGCGACCTCGGCGTAATCCAACCGGACGACGTGCTGGTGCTGATATCGAATTCCGGCAAGACTCGCGAGATTGTGGAGCTCGTCTCCCTGGCCAAGAGGCTCTATGACGGACTACCCATCATAGTCATAACTGGCAACCCAGACAGCCCCCTCGCCGATGTGGCGGACGTCGTATTGGCCACAGGCAACCCAGCTGAGGTGTGCATACTCGGGCTTACACCGACCACGTCGACTACCGTTATGACCGTCATAGGCGACATCCTGGTCGTCACGCTCATGAAGAAAATCGGCTTCACCAGCCAAGACTACGCTAAGCGTCACCACGGCGGATACCTTGGCAACAAGTCGCGCCAGCAGGCCAAAGATGAGGCCGACTTGAAATAGCGCAAATAACACACAAGTGCTTATGATAGACCAATCGTTGTTGTCTCTTCAAAATGGCTCAGACATCCGCGGTGTCGCCACGGACGGCATCATAGGTCAGAGCGTCACTCTCACCGCCGAGCTCGTAGGCAAGCTTTGCAGGGGTTTCGTGCAGTGGCTTGAATCCGTGCGCACCGCCCCCGCAAGTGGCAAGTCTCAGCGGCTGCGCATAGCCATAGGCATGGACGCGAGGCTGACAGGGCCCGCCTTGGCGCAGTCCGCCCAAGCGAGCATAACGGGCGCGGGCGCGGACGTACTGTTCTGCGGACTGGCCTCGACCCCCTCAATGCTATACAGCACAATAAAAGCGATAGACGGTGCGGAGGAGACCGTCGGAGCTGACGGCTCTATCATGTTCACTGGTAGCCACATGGGCTTCAACCGCAACGGGATGAAGTTCTTCGCCTCGGGATTGGAGGTGGACAAGGCTCAGCTGACGGAGATAATCCGCCTGGCGTCGGAGGCCTCAGCATCGCAGAGCGAGACCGGCGAAGTGCACATTTGCAACATATTGTCCATCTATAGCAAGCACCTGTGTGAGAAAATCCGCAAAGAGCTGAGCGCCACGGCCGAAGACCCCAAACGCCCCCTGAGCGGACTGAAGGTTGTGGTCGACGCCGGCAACGGGGCGGGAGGATTTTTCGTCTCGCGCATATTGCAGCCTTTGGGGGCGGACACCACTGGTAGCCAGTTCCTGACACCCGACGGCCGCTTCCCGAACCACGTCCCGGACCCTGAGGACTATGAGGCCATGCGCTCCATATCGACGGCCGTCATACTGTCCGGCGCCGACATCGGCATCATCTTCGACGCCGACGTGGACCGCGTCGCTATCGTGGATGAGGACGGCCGAGCCATAAACAGAAACGAGTTCGTGGCGTTGGCCGCCGCCATAACGCTCGAGGAGCACCCGCGCACGAGCATAGTGACCGACTCCATTACGAGCACAGGCATAACCACCTTTATACAAGACATTCTCGGCGCACACCAATGCCGATACCAGCGCGGCTACCGAAACGTAATAAACGAGGCTATGCATAAGAACGAGAGCGGAGACCCGACATGGCTGGCTGTCGAGACAAGTGGCCATGCGGCGTTCAAAGAGAACAACTTCTGTGACGACGGCGCATATTTCGCAACAAAAATTGTCATAAAGCTCGCTCAGCTCAAGCGCGAGGGCAAGAAACTCTACTCCCTCATCGAGAGGCTGCCAGTGCCCACAGAGAGTCGGGAGTTCAGACTGACAATACTGGATCCCGACTTTGCGCGCGCCGCGTCGCACACTCTCGACGGGCTGAGACAGTTCGTGAGCCAGACGCCCGAGTGGGAGGAGGTAAGCCAGAACCACGAGGGGCTGAGGGTCATGTGCAACGGGGATGACGAACA
>CAKVCS010000280.1 GCA_934725785.1 uncultured Bacteroidales bacterium
CTCTTGTAGCTGTCCGTTATCGCCATTCGCACTTGGTCGGCCGTATGCGGGTTGCGTGCGTATTTCCTGTTTAGCCTGTCTGTTATCTTTTCCGGGTCGTCTGGCGACACGGTTAGTTTTATCACTCCGTCACGCTCGGCCCTCATCATGGCGAGCACTCTGTGGCTCGGGCATTTTGACAGGTTTTCGCTTCTGTCTATGTAGTCCCTGTATTTTTCGCCCTCGGCCTCTTTGCCTTTTGACAGTTTAGTGGTCAGTATGCCCTCGCGGCGGAACACGTTTCTCGCAGCCTCGCGCGTCTCGGGCTGGTCGGCCACCCACTCCGCTATTATGTCACGCGCGCCTTGCAACGCCTCCTCTGTTGTTGTGACCTCGTCCGTCAGATATTTGTCGGCGGCCGCCTCTGGGTCCGGGGTGTTTCCGCTCATCAGTGCCAGTGCCAGGGGTTCGAGTCCGAGCTCGCGCGCTTTCGCGGCTCGAGTCTTTCGTTTCGGCTTATATGGCTGATACAGGTCTTCGAGCCTTGTGGGGTCCCATGTGTGCTCTATTTCATCGCGGAGTTCGGTGGTCAGTTTTCCCTGCTCCTCAATGGTTTTCAGTATTGTCTCCTTGCGAGCCGCTGTCTCTTTTAGCTTCTCGTAGCTATTGGCGATGTCGCCAATCTGCACCTCGTCAAGGTTGCCGGTCGCCTCTTTTCTGTAGCGGCTTATGAAAGGCACTGTCGCGCCATCGTCAAGCAGTTTCAGTGTGTTCTCTACTTGCGCGGGGCGAAGGTTCAATGCCTTGTGTATTAGTGCTGCAAATATGTTGTCCATCTTTATCTCGCTGGTTGTCTTTTATGCTTTGATGCTCACCACGCTGTCCATAGCCACGTCGTGCGGCTCCGTTGGCAGCTCTTTTACTATTTGGCATTCATAGCACACCCCTATTTTCTTTGCGCTTTGGAGTATGCGGAATGCGCGGTCGTAGAATCCGCGGCCTCTGCCAAGCCTCGCGCCTGTCTCTGAGAATGCCATGCCCGGGGCTATCATTATTATGCCTGCACCGCTTCCGCGCGGAGCGAGTTCTGACGTGCTTTGTGGCTCAAGTATGCCAAACCGGGGTTCCCTCGCAAGGCATTTGTAGCCTGTGAACTCCTTAAATACAAGTTCGTTGCCTTTTATCACGGGGAGGAACACTCGCTTGCCGCGTCTCAGGCTCTCCATTATGAAAGGTCCAGTGTTTAGCTCATCGGGCAGAGGCCAATATGCCACGATTGTTGAGGCTGAGCCAACGTCTGGCCGGGCGAACAGAGCGTCGCATAGTTGTTTGCCTGCCGCCATATAGTCTTCGTGTCTCAGGTTTGGCTTCTTTTGCCTTATTTGTTGTCGAATCTCTTTTTTGCTCTCTTTTGTGTCCATTCGGTTTTATCTTGTTGTGAGCCGGTTTCCGCCCTCGCCGTCTGTCTTAAACAGCAAGCCCACCATGTCTTGACGTCGACGTGGTGGGTTCTTGCATATGTTTGATTTATCCTGCCTGCGCCCGCCTTGGGCGGGTGGGGGCGGTTATAACATTATTGTCTGCTCGCGGTCTGGGCCTACGGACACAATCTTGACGGGCACGCCGAGGTAGCTCTCAATGAACGACACGTAGTCCTTGAAAGGTTTTGGGAACTGCTCCGGGCTTGTCATCTTGTCCATGGGAGTCTTCCAGCCTTCGAACTCCATGTATACAGGCTCTACGCCCTCGTTTATGTCAAAAGGCATCTCGTCGGTCTCCCTGTCTCCAATCTTGTATGCCACGCAAGCTTTCACCTTGTCGAAATTGTCCAGGATGTCGCTCTTCATCATGATGAGCTGCGACACCCCGTTCAGCATGACGGCGTAGCGCAGGGCCACGAGGTCTATCCATCCGCAGCGGCGCGGGCGTCCTGTGACGGCGCCAAACTCGTGCCCGAGCTTACGGAGGGTCTCGCCGGTCTCGTCAAACAGCTCCGTCGGGAACGGTCCCGACCCTACGCGGGTGCAATACGCCTTGAATATGCCGAACACCTCGCCTATGTTACGCGGAGCCACGCCAAGTCCGGTGCATGCGCCGGCGCACACCGTGTTGCTCGATGTCACGAATGGATAAGAACCGAAGTCGACGTCGAGCATGGTGCCCTGCGCACCCTCGGCA
>CAKVCS010000281.1 GCA_934725785.1 uncultured Bacteroidales bacterium
TGCCATAGCGGGCGCGGTCGCCTGGTATCGGGTGCTGGGCTATCCAGCCTCCGTTGGTGTACTGGTAGAAGTCGTCCGCCAAGCGCACGGTGGTGTCGCGGTCGGCCTCTGTGAAGTGGGCCAACCCGTCACTTTTTTGCTCTGTGGTGCCGCAGCCGCAGACCGAGCCGGCTGCCACGCCCATTAGCAGTAATTGTTTAGTGTTCATCTGTTTTTTGTTTATAATAAAGAGTTCTGTATCCATCGGTTAGTACCAGTTGCGCAGAGCCGATATTTTATAATCTGTTTGTCACAAGGCCTTTTTTACCGTAAAAAGTAAACATCAGCGAATTTAGCGGTTTAAATTTCTTGGCGATGGCATGTCTGTGTAATATTTCTTAAAAATGGACGCCACGCCCCTGTTTCTTATGATAAAATCGCGGCCAATAGAGTTTCCTGGCGGCGATCCCCCACCCGTGGTGGGCTTCGCTGAGCTGTCGCCGCTTTTCGTCAAGCCGTTTCGCTCCTGAGGCTAAATCGCTTTTCCCCTCTTCCCGAATTTTCGTGAATATTCGGTAAATTCGCGCTGTGAAAATGTTTAGACACATATCGGTGGCTTTTGCGCTCACGGCTGCGCTGCTCGTCTCGTGCAACAACGATGACGATGTGCAGCTCTCATATCAGCACACCGTCCAAGTTGGGCTTTACTCAATGCACACCCACAACGACACGACGCTCTCCGATGTCCAGATATACGGAATTGGCCGCGAGGACTCGCTGCTCTATGACGAGAGTTCAGTGGGAAGCCTCTTCCTTAATATGCGAATGGCGCATGACACCACCGAGTTCGTCTTCCGCACTCAGACGCTTGAGGACGACCTCTTCTTCCGATACTCCAAGCGTCTCGTGCCGGTCTCTGGCACTGCCGGCATAGCTATGGAGATTACGCTTGACTCTGTGGGCCACACGTCTACGTTCATTGATTCTGTGGCCATCGTCTACGACAAGATTAAATATAACGAGAGCCGTGAGAACGTGCAGCTTTTTGTCTATTAGGCTTGTCGCGGCTATAGTCGGCCTCCAGGCAATGTCAGCCTTCGCGCAAACAGCATCTACGGATGTTGGCCAGGCGCGGCAGCAGGGCGCCGCTGAGGCTGACGAGGATGAGCCGCGGAAAGAGCAAAGGTTCGAGGTAGTCAAGGATCAAGGTCTCTCGCTGGGAATAGACCTGTCGCCTTTCATCATGAGGCTGATAAAGGACGAGAGGACTGGCTTCGCTTTCGTCGGGCGGTATGGCATAAAGAACCGATGGTTCGCCAACGCCGAGCTCGGATACGAGCACATCAAGTATGACAAGGAGGGCTACGACTACAAGTCCGATGGCATGTTCGTCCGCATGGGCGTCGACTACGATGTCTTCAACTCGGAGGATTTCCCTTTCAACGACAATATTTTTGTCGGCTTGCGATACGCCTACGCTTGGCAGACGCACGAGAGCGGCCACTTCTCAATTGTTGACAGCTATTGGGGCGACTATGAGGGTAGCGTTGGCCGCACGTCTGTCAACTCGCACTCTATTGACGCCGTCGGAGGCGTACGCTGTGAGGTCTTGCGCAATTTTTATATGGGCTGGACGTTCAGGTGCCGATTCCTACTCGCCTCCCAACATTCCGACGACCTTAAGCCATATGCCATAGCCGGCTATGGCAAGTACGACAGCAAGGTGGCCTTGGGTTTTACCTATACGATTGAATATCAGATACCATTTAATAAATTGACTCACAGGAGATGAGGAAGGCATGCATCTTTTGCGCTTCAAGCGGACTCGTCCCGAAATATTATTTGGATGAGGCTCGCTGCCTCGGCGGACGACTCGTAGCCGAGGGGTGGGGCATAGTATACGGTGGCGGCAGCACCGGCCTCATGGGGGCTGTGGCCGACGGGGCACTCGCCTGTGGCGGAGAAGTCACTGGCGTCATCCCGCGCTTTATGGTCGAGGTTGAGTGGCAGCACAAAGGGGTGGCCGACATGAGGCTCACCGACACCATGTCCCAGCGTAAGCAGCTCATGATGAGCATGTCCGACTCCATAGTAGTCCTTCCGGGCAGCACCGGCACCATGGATGAGCTTTTCGAGGCCGTCTCCGACAAGAAACTTGGTCTGCACAACAAACCCA
>CAKVCS010000282.1 GCA_934725785.1 uncultured Bacteroidales bacterium
GGAGTAGCCAATGTCGGTTACGCTTTGCGGAATGTCGATTGCTGCCAGCTTCGTGCAATCCTGGAAGGCGTAGTTGCCGATGGAGTCCAACCCCTCGTTGAAAGAGACCGAGGAGAGCGACGTGCACCCTGCGAAAGAGCTGCCAGCCACCCACTCGAGCTCGTCGGGGAAGCTGAAGCTCTCAACACTCGTGCACCCCTCGAAGGCATGCGAGCCGATGTTCTTAAGATGCTCCGGCAAGGAGACCTTGCGCAGGCTGGAGCACTTGTAGAAAGCATAGGAGTCAATGACAGAGAGCGAGTCTGGCAAGGAGACGGACCGCAGGGACGTGCACTCGGAGAAAGCCCCCCTGCCGATGGTGTCGACAAGAGCCGGCACATCGACCGACTTGAGGTTCGGGCACTTGTGGAAAGCTCCGACGCCAATGGAGCGGAGCGTCTTAGGCAACTTGACGCTTACGAGATTTTTGCTATTGGCAAACGCCTTGGGACCGATAACCTCGACGCCATCAGGCACCTCGAACTTCTCGGCCTTGCGCGCGGACGGGTAGAGGAGCAGCTGCTTACGGTCTATGGAAAGGCGGGCCCCGTCTTTCAGGGCATATGCCTCGCCCGTAGACGTGATGTGGATCTCGGATATGTTGGGGCAGTTGTAAAACACCTTGACCCCGAACTTCTCAAAAGGCTCGAAAATGGTTAATTTCTGAAGCGCCTCGCAATTGGTAAAGGCCCCATTGCCAACGCTGTCAAGACCCTCGGGGAAGGTCACCTCGCGCAGGTATTTCGCGGAGTAGAAAGCACCTTGGGCGACCTGGCGCGTGCCTTCTTTTATCTCGTAAGCCTCGCCCTGCAGCAAAGCGGGGTAGAGCATCAGCATGACGCCGTCTTTAGTATAGAGAACACCGGAGCGGGTCTCATAGTTCTCGTTGGCAGGCGCGACCGACACGGACTCGAGCACGGGGCAGTCGGACAGGGCGGAGCGCGAAAAGAACGTCACACCGGCCGGTATGTTTATGGAACGCAAAGAGGAACAGCCGGCGAAAGCCAAATCGCCAACCGAGATGACGCCCTGCGGCAGGTCTACATCGGTTATGCCAGAGCAGCCTTGATAGCAGGATACGCCAACCTTGCGAATTTTGGGCGAGATGGGCGCGGAGGTGAACTGCTTGCACCGCAGGAACGCGTAATCACCAATCTGGTCGACAAAATGGGAGACGTTGATCTGCTGGAGCTTAGTGCAGTTTGCAAAGGCTCTCTTGCCGATTCTGTTCACATATCGAGGTATGTTAACGCTCTCGAGATTAAAACATTGCGCAAAAGCGTAGGCTCCTATGCTCGAGACGCTGTCCGACAGCTCGACCTTCACAATGCTTGACGCGAAGGGGGCATAAGGAGCCTCGGACGCGTTCGCGTAATTGTCCATTGGCCCGAAGCCTCTAACCTTGAGGACCCCACCCTCGAACTTCCAGAAGAGGTGGCGGCCACACGAGCCGAAGTCAAGTATATTCTCATAGACGCGCCCCTTGCGCCGGCGCGCCTGGGCCTCCGTCGGGTAAATGACTGAGGCTATTAAAAGCACTGCGCCGACGAGTGAAAGACGGCGAACTAAAGAATAAATGATCCTGCACATACCAGTGTAAAGGTAATAAAATAATGTTTACGCGACGTATGGGAAAAAGCGACGGCATTACACGATGCGGGCGCGGATGGGCACGCAGGCAAAACAGCCTACAGGGATACCGAATAAAGCCCCCGCCAAGGCGAGGGCTTCTCCTTTGCAAATCAATTGGGGTGGACAACACATGAGACAGCCCACGGCTCTTTTTTCACTTCCTGTCCGCCGGCTTCATACGCTCGATGGCCGCACTCGGCATCGTGAACTTCTCGGCGTGGTTCTTCTGAAACCTCTGCAGAACGCAAGCGAGGGCAAAATATGCCGCAATCTGGGCCCAGAGACAAGACAACTCGTAACTGACGGTCGACAAGTCGGCGCCCAAGGAGCTTATCTTGAGATGTGCATTGAGGCCGAACGTGGACGGGAAGAACCAGCTGACAAACTGCCAGACATGTGGGATGCTAACTGACGGCCAAGACACGCCGGACATGAAAAGCAGCGGGACGGACATGAAAACAAATAGCAGCATGGTGTCC
>CAKVCS010000283.1 GCA_934725785.1 uncultured Bacteroidales bacterium
GAATGTGGCCTTGGCCCTAACCTCGGGCTTGACCGTTATGGTGTCGTTCCGCTCGTCGACGTCGAAATACTCGGAGAAGGGCGTGGCCCGCCCCAGCAACCGCATCACGTGGTTGAAGTTGTCCACGTAGGCCTTGTTGTAGGCTAAGTTGTAGACGCCCCTACGCGCAGTCTCGAGCACAGTCGGGTTAATGTCCGTGCCTATGACCCTTACCCGCCCCTCGATGCCAAGCTCCATGAGCAATATGAGGTCAGAGTACACCTCAAGGCCCGTAGAGCAGCCGGCGTGCCAGATGGTGGACATCGCGTGCTTGGGCAGCTTGGGCAGAAGCGTGGCGGCAACCGAGCCCCAGACGTCCGGGTCGCGGAACAGCTCGGTGGTGTTGACGGTGATGTCCTCGACCACCTTGCCGACGAGTGCCTTGTCGGTCGCGGACTTGGCGAGAATCTGCTCGAAAGTCATGCCCGTTTCGGCACAAATTTTCTGCAACCGCCGCGATATTGAGTTCTCGGAATAATCTATGAAATCGAATCCGCTCTTCTGGCTGAAAGCTATAAGGAACTCCTTGTATGTCACAGGTGTCTATCGTATGGCTGTTTCGTCTCGCCCCTCCCGGCCTGGAGATGGGGGGCGAGCTAAAAGAGTTCGACCTCGATGTTTTGAATGAACGCCGTGAACGAGTGGTCGCCATTGACCTCGGCCTCGGAGAGGAGGAGGAGGACCGGCACTTGCTCGCCGAACTTATCCTTGATGGAGACCTCCTTGCGCTCGCCGATGACCTTTTGCATGCCAGGCGTGACGAAGGCCTTAATGAAGTCGTTTTTGAGTATGTCGTCCTCAGCGAACAGCATAGCCACGTTCTTTCCGAGCACCTCTTCGCGGTTGTAGCCCCAGAGTTTCTCGGCCGCCACGTTAAAGAACTCCACCACGCCGTCGTTGCTGGTTGTTATGATAGCGTCGAGCATGCCGTCGAGAGTCTTCTCGTTGCGGACCTTGACGGCCTCAATCTCCTTGAACTTGGCCTCGACCTCGGCTCTGGTCTCCTGCAGTCGGATGTCGAGCTCTTTCTGGCTGTCTTGCATCTCCCGCTCGAGCTTGACCTGGTCGGCTATGTTGGTCTCGAGGCTTATGACCTTGAGCACGTCGCCCTCTGTGTCACGGACAGGGGTGTAGGTTGAGAGGAGCCAAATCTCCTCGCCCCGCTTGGAGCGTCTTCTAACGCGGCCGTTGAACGTCTCGCCGCGGTTTATGGTCTCGAGGATACGGTCGAGCTCGGCCTGGTCTTCCTTAAAGAAGAAAATGCTCATGTTCTGTCCCTCGATTTCCTCGGCCTTATATCCGAACGTCCTCAGGAAGTTGTCGTTGACATTGAGGAGCGACCCGTCGGTTGCGAACGTGACGGAGATGGACGCGTGGTCTATGGCCGCCATGACGCCCTTCATCTCGATTTCGTTTCGGCTGTTGAGTTCCTGCGTCGCGCGCATCTCCTCGAGGTGCTGCTGCGAGACCTCCTCCTGCTCGCGCATTCGCGCGGCCTGCTGCTGCGTCTCCTGAAGGAGTATTTGCGTCTGCATGTTGGTCTTGACGGTCGAGATGGTCATGGCGATGCTCTCCGCCGTCTTCTCGAGGAATTCTATCTCGTGCTTAAGCAACAGCTGCAGCGACGCCATCTCGATGACACCGTAGACCACGTCGTTGGCCTTGAGGGGGACGAGTATTATGGCAGTCGGGTCCCCCTCGCCGAGCCCGGATGTGACGGTGACGTAGTGCGGTGGCAGCTCCGTCATATATATGGTACGCTGCTCGAGCGCGCACCTGCCGACGAGTCCCTCACCCCACTCGATGGTCTTGTCGGCGTATTTGCGCCGGTCGTAGGCGATGAACGATGTGAGCTCGAAGAACTTCTTCCCGTTGTCGCCCTTCTCCTCGCCCGTATGGAGGAGGAAGAACCCCGCCTGTGTGAGCTTGACGTAGTCGACAAGGTATCGGATGATGTTGTATGAGAGTTCCTGCATGTTGTCATTGTTCCTGCGCAGGATCTCACCGAACTCGGCCACGCCCTTGGTCACCCACGTTCGCTGCTGCTCCTCCTCTCGCCTCTTGGCGTCCTCCTTCTGGTTCTGCTTGAGGC
>CAKVCS010000284.1 GCA_934725785.1 uncultured Bacteroidales bacterium
TTCAGGTCTTTTTTCTCTCATCCTGGGGCTTTGCCGGCCGTACTGTTCTTTTTCTCTTACCGTCTGGGCGAGTCCATTCTCGCCAAGCTCGTCACGCCGTTTCTTGTTGGCGATCGCGCTGGTGGTGGTCTGGGTCTCTCTGTCCAGGCCTGTGGCGTGGTCTATGGCACTTTGGGGGTTCTGATGCTGACGGTTGGCGGCGTTCTCGGTGGTGTGTTGGCCGCCAGGTTCGGTTTCCGTCGAATGTTGCTGCCAATGATTCTCTTTATGAATATGCCCAATCTGGCCTACGTCGCTTTGGCTCATTTCCAGCCCGAGGCGTCAAGCCTTTGGGTGTCCGCGGCTGTCATGCTCGAGCAGTTCGGCTATGGGTTCGGCTTCACGGCGTATATGCTTGCAATTCTGCGATATGTCTCAAATGCCGAGTACAAGGCCGCCGAATACGCCATCGCCACGTCCATCATGTCGCTCAGCCTCTTTCTCCCCGGCATGGCTGCGGGACTGCTGCTCAAGGTCGTCGGCTCTTACGAGTCTATTTTTGTCATAGCCACGTTAGCTACCATACCTGGCATGGTGTCGGCAGCCTTTATGCGCATTGACGACAAGACGCCCGTAGCCGACAGCTGATTGTACCTATGGCATCGCCCTGCGTGCTGATTTTTTCCTCTTGTTGGCGTTTTATCAATAGGTTTCACTATCTTTGCACGTGCAAAAGTGATGGTTCCGTAGCTCAGCTGGATAGAGCAACAGCCTTCTAAGCTGTGGGTCTTGGGTTCGAATCCCAACGGAATCACTATGAGGCTTGACGCTTCCACTTGAGTGTGGTGAGTGTCAAGCCTTTTCTTCGTCTCGGCCAATTGGTGTCGTCAAGGCTCAAGCCGAGTCTCGTAACGTGCCAGTTGCAAGGGTAATGTAAAACCTGTCATATGTGCGAATTAAAAAACGCCCCGGGGGCTCCTCCCCGAGGCGTTTTTTATTCCGGCCCGTATGCATCTCTGGCGCTAAACCGTTTGTGCTGCCGCGTTGGCGCATATGCCATGACCCTGCGCAGGCCTGCTATGCTATTTTATTGCCATACCTCGTCTCGAAATCTTTCAGCAGCTGCCGCCAGTCGGCGAATGGTATCTTGCCTATGACGAACTCGCGCTCTGTCTCCGTCATACCATAGAATGCCTCCGCCATGCTCCCGGCTATCGCGCCCGTAGTGTCGCAGTCGCCGCCAAAGCTTACGGTCAGTCGCACGGCATCCTCAAAGGACGTTGACTTTCTGAAGAGGCGCAACGCCATTGGCACGGCCGTCTGGCACGTCTCGTCAAACACGCCGCGAAGGCTCTCTACATACTCCTCTGTCGCCTTGGGGTAATACTCACTCAGGATGGAGTCTATTGTGGCTCTCTTCTCATCTTCGCCCTTGGCCCCGCGGAGCCTGAATATGGCGATAGACACGGCCTCCGCCCCCTTCAATCCCTCGGGGTGGTTGTGAGTGACGGATGTCACGTATTCCGACATCTCTTTGCACTCAGCCTCGGATGCCGCCGCCCATCCGGCTGGGGACACACGCATCGCCGAGCCGTTGCCGCACGACTTGTATGGCCTCTTGTCATTGCTTCGCAGCCATTGGGCGAATCTGCCGCCATATCCCGCCTCTGGCATTCGGTGGCAGAAAGATGTCAGCGTCTCCTCTATGGGTTTCCCGCGAAGCAGGGTCTCGGCCACTGCAAGAGTGCAAACGCTGTCGTCCGTTATGAACGACTGGCTGTCGTAGTATTTGAAGTCGTAATTGTCCGTATTGTCGAACTCATATACCGATCCTTCTATGTCTCCGAAAATTGCGCCTGTCATAATTTGGATGTTTTTTTTTTGCGTGTGTAATTCACAGTGTCTGATCATTCGCTCTCGCCTCTCTCGCTATTCTGTCAGTTGAAGCTGGAAGCTGAGTCCCACGTTTATGTTGTTCGTGGGGTAGGACGACGAGATGTATGGGTTGGTCAGGCTCTGATCGTAATAGAACTGTATGTTGAAACGTTGCGTCATCGCGTAGTCGGCCGAGAATTTTATGCCAGTGGTGCGTGTGCCGCTCGCAAGCTCGTTTGTCGCCTCTTCAATGCGACGCAATATAGTGTAGCTG
>CAKVCS010000285.1 GCA_934725785.1 uncultured Bacteroidales bacterium
AGAAGCGGAGGTTCTCGAGCAGGAGGATCTCGCCGGGCTTGAGGTTCTTGGCGGCCTCGTCTGCCTTGTTGCAGTCCTCAGCGAACTGGATCTTGCCGAGGTACTTCTCAATGGCAGGGATAATCTGCTTGAGGGAGTACTTGGGCTCCGGGTTGTTCTTAGGCTTGCCCATATGGCTCATGAGGATGGCCGCGCCACCATCAGCGATGACCTTCTTGATGGTGGGGAGGGCGCCGCGGATGCGGGTGTCGTCACTGACCTCGCCAGTCTCCTTGTTGAGGGGCACGTTGAAGTCCACACGGATGATGGCCTTCTTGCCTTTGAAATTGAAATCGTCGATCTTAATCATGACTTTATGATTGAATAATTTTTTCGGTTCACTCGGAGTGTCCGGCTCACGCCCCAACCGCTCCTCCGCCTCGCATTTTTAGGCTAGTCCAAAGTTAGCCACGCTCCTTAAATTTTGCAAGAAAGGCAGATTAAATAAAATCAAAAGGGGGGGGGGCGCGACCGCCACCCGCTCCCGCCTTGACCATAAAACAGCGACTGACGCTTTGGACGAGGCTAACCCCGCCTACGCCCCGCCCGCCCTCCGGCTTTCCTCCCAATAGGCAGGGCGGAACATGACTTCGCGGACACCCATGCGCTCCGACACTTTTGCGGGGAGGAAGGGCAGAGCCGCGGATAGAATGGGATTCAGGATCAGGCTCAAACAAAAGCAGGGCGCGCCCGATGCGACGGAAAAAGTTGCGGAAGCCCGCCGCGAGAAAGCAGATCGATTTACCCCATTACTCGGGGGGGGCAGAATACCCACAGCCGTCCGGCTAATCGTCAACTAACTCGACGCGCCTATGTCACCCTCTTACGGCATTGAGCGCAATCCGCACGACCTCGTCGGGCACCCCGGGAGCGAAGGCTACGAAATCGGGATTCCTAAGGTCCTGACGGTTGTAGTTAAGCGGACTGCCGTCGGCCGCACGTTGCAATCCGCCCCCGGCCGCCTCCATTATGGCTTGTCCGGCCGCTGTGTCCCACTCCATAGTGGTGCCCGAGCGCGGATAGAGGGCCGCGGCCCCCTCGGCGAGCATACACTGCTTGATGCTGCTGCCCACGCCCAGGAGCGAGGCGTCCGCCCAGCCATCAAACTTTCGAAGCGCGGCCATCACTCGCGCGGTGGCGGTGTTCGGGTGGCTCACGCTGCCGAGCACAGAGTGCGGCACAGGCCCGAAGTTCACAGGCAGCGACACCTCGCCCGTCACGACACCATCGTCGGACAAGGACCCGCGCCATGCGCGCCCGGCGCGGGTGAAATATACGCTTCCGACAGCGGGGACCGCGATAACCCCGAGCACCGGCCTATGATCCTCGACAATGGCTATGCAGACGGAGAACATGTCGTTGCGCTTGATGAACTCTTTTGTCCCGTCGAGCGGGTCGACCACCCACATGAGCCTGTGGCGGATGCGTGCGGAGTAGGCCTCATGGGCGGTCTCCTCGCTCAGCACAGGCAGGCCGCTCGGCGCGAGGGTCTCGGCTATGACGGCATTGCTTGCCATGTCCGCCTTGGTGACAGGCGTATGGTCAGGCTTCTCCTCAACCCCGAAATCATCGTCAGCACGGTATATGACCATTATGGCTTTGGCGGCGCGGGCGGCAGCCTTGATAGCCAATGGCAACAGCTGGTTCTCCTCTTCTGTCGTCATATGTGTTCAGTTTATGTGCTTAAGGCATTGCGCGATACGCTCCAGCCCTTCGGAGAGCTGCGCCCTCGGGCATGCCAGGTTTAGGCGTATAAAGCCCTCGGGGGCGCCATATATGTTGCCGGGCGAGACCCTCACTTTGGCCTTGCGCAGCAGCACGTCGCCGAGAGTCTCGGACTCGAGGCCGAGGGCGCGGCAGTCGAGCCAGGCAAGGTATGTAGCCTCAAGCCTTGCCACGGCCACCTGCGGAAGGCTCTCGGCGAGGAAGCCGACAAGAAAGTCATAGTTGGCTTTGACGTAGGCGCACATCTGCGCGAGCCAGTCCTCGCACTCGTTGTAGGCTACTTGCAAGGCTATCACGCCGAAGGGGTTGACATCGCACACCTCGTTGACGTTTATCGCCCTGTCGACGGCATGCCTCAG
>CAKVCS010000286.1 GCA_934725785.1 uncultured Bacteroidales bacterium
GCCCTACCCTATGCCCGCTGGCATAAGCGTGGTGTGCCTGACCGCGGCCAGAGACCAGACGGACAGCCTCGTGAGCCGCCCGGGGCTGACTCTCAGCGAGCTGCCGCAAGGGGCCACAGTTGGGACGAGCAGCCCCTTGCGCCGCCGAGAGCTGCTTAAGCTACGCCCCGACCTGACCGTGAAGGGAATACGCGGCACGATTGAGGAGCGGGTCGGCAAAGTGGACAGCGGAGAATATGACGCAGCGATAGTGGCGACATGCGCACTGGAGCGGCTCGGCATGGCGGACAGGATAGCCGAGCGGCTCCCCTTTGCCACCCACCCGCTCCAGGGAATGCTCGCCGTGACGGCCACAACCGCCAATGCGGCAGAACTGAGCAAACTGTTTGCTGACGTAGACACGCTGAGCAGGCAGGGGAAAGTGACTATAGCCGGGTTCGGCCCCGGCGACCCGGACCTGCTGACCGTCAAATGCGTAAAAGCCTTAGAGAGGGCCGACGTCATAATACACGACGACCTGATTGACCACGAGTACCTGAGGCAATTGGGCGCGGCAAAGATATACGTCGGGAAAAGGAGCGGACGGCACAGCGCCGAGCAGGACGAGATAAACTGCCTGATGCTGGCGGAGGCTCGCAAAGGCCACAACGTCGTCCGGCTGAAGGGTGGCGACCCCGCCATATTCGCACACACGGGGGAAGAGGTCGAGTACCTCAGGCGCAATCTGGTCGACGTGAGCGTAATCCCAGGCATATCGTCAGCCTCGGCCATGGCGGCGGAGGTGGGAATCGGGCTGACCCACAGGGGCGTGGCATCATCGGTGGCCTTCGTCAATGGGCACTCGGCCACGCTCCCGGCAGCCGATGCGGACACCATGGTGTTCTACATGGGCGGCTCGCGCCTGCCCGACATAGCCCGGCAGTTGGCAGAGCGCGGCAAGCCGGCCGACACGCCAGCCCTGATCGTAAGCAACGTCGGGCGAGCGGAAAGGCGCGAATATGAGACGACTCTTGAGCGGCTGCAATCCGGCGACTGCGGCCAACTGCCGACACCCGTCATTTGCATGGTTGGAGACGTGGCCGCGCTACGCCACAAGGCGGCCGGCAGCCGCACACTATACACCGGCAGCCAGTGTCCCGACCCGAACTACATATGGACGCCACTGATAAAGCTATCGCCCGCCACCGACACTGACGAGCTTCGAATCGCCGCTAAGCACGCAGCGGAATACGACTACATACTGTTCACCAGCCGACATGCCGCCCAATTCTGGTCGGAGGCCGCAAGCGACGCGCCCACAGCGCCAATCAGGGCCAAGGTGGTGGCCATAGGCGAGACGACGGCGAGGGAGCTGAGGCATAACGGGATTGACGTGGACCTAATGCCAAGCGAAGACGACTCGCACGGCGTACTGCGACTGATGCGGACACAACAGAGGGGGCGCGTTCTGCTCCCGCGATCCGACAAGGCCCTGCCCATAATACCCGACGGACTCAAGAAACTGGGCTTTGACGTGACGACAGTGACCGCATATAGAAACGAGCCAAACAAATCAGCAAGAAAAATTGACTTGCGAGACGTGGATAATATTATATTCACATCGCCATCGACAGTCGACGCCTTTATCGCCATATACGGCGCGCTGCCGGAAGGGAAAAAGCTGATAGCCCGCGGAAAGGTGACGGAGAGCCACATTGCCGACATCCAGAGAGCCAAGCGGTGTTGAGCAGCAAAAACGGAAAAGACAACAACAGAAAAGAGATGATACGATTTCGCCAAACACGCGTGAACCAAGCCACGCGCGACAAGAACGCCGACACGGACCTGTCGGTTGATGACCTCATAATGCCGTACTTCGTGGTCGAGGGGCATGACGTGCGCGAGGCTGTGCCATCGATGCCCGGCGTGAACCGCCTGTCGATAGACACACTGGTGTATGACGCCAGCGAACTGTACGCGTCCGGCATCAGCAAGGTGCTGCTGTTCGGCGTGGTTGGCGATGGCGAGAAAGACGAGCGCGGCAGCGCCGCCTACGCCGAGAACAACCTCGTGGCGAGGACTGTAAAGGCATTAAAGTCGGCCATGCCAGGCATGACCGTCATAACGGACATATGCCT
>CAKVCS010000287.1 GCA_934725785.1 uncultured Bacteroidales bacterium
GTGGCGGGATGGGATGGGAGATCTCCGGCCCGCAACCGTTCACATATGACATATCGGCTCATAAGCAGTCTATCGAAGGCGCTGGTGAGACGCTCCGCAGAGCACTGGAAGCCAGGGCGGCGGGATACTCCGGGGCTATTGGCGTGGACGCCATGGTCTACGAAGGCAGTGACGGAGAAATGCGAATCCGGGCGTGCACTGAAGTCAACATGAGATGGTGCATGGGGCACGTGGCGCAAGGCCTACGAGCCGCATTTGCGGACGTCACACCCGTGAGATGGTGTACGCGGCACTTCAGCTCGCCGCACGAGTGGGACGCGTTCTGCGAGAAAGAGCAAGGCGAGCACCCGGTGAGAAAAGACAGCCAAGGGAGGATAACGTCTGGGTTCTTCCGCCTGACGGGACTCGGCAGCGACAAGCGATTCGGCGCATTCGGATGGGCAGGCGAACACGGCATATGCCGTCAAGGAGGCGCAGACACCTGTGCGTTTTTAGCCACAGAGGCCGCAAGACGTTGTAATAAAAAATTGTAAATTCGCAGTTAACGCAGGCGCAGCACGGGCGGAGGGCGCATGCGCTTAAAGACGCCCGCCCCAATTGATTAACAACAACCAAGGTTTCCCTCACAATGCTCAGCAAAGAAGAGGCGCAAGAGATGCGCCACGCCTTTTGGCACAAACTGGAAAGCAAGTCACGCCGCCTGCCAGGCCAGAACGGCAAGCCCATACGTTGGATAGGGAACCGCACAGGCATAAGAGGCGTAGACCTCAAATTTGACCTGACGGGCGGGCGCGTCATGGTCGCGATAGAGATAAACACGCACTCGGAGGCGAAAGACGCCACCCTGTGGCAGCACTTGTTGCAGTGCAAATCTCTGATAGAAAGACACTTCGAGACACCCCTGACATGGGACGAGAAGTTCGTGAGGGAGGCAGGCAACGAGGTGGCCCGCGTCTACGCCTCGACCTCAGGCAACATATACGACAAGGAGCAGTGGCCTGACATGATCCACTTCATGTTAGACAACATGATAAGGATGGAGGCCGCCTACCGCGAAATTCAGGATTTCATGATTCACTTCAAGTGATGCGAAGCAGCCTGCGGGAGCAACTGCACGCGATGCAGTATAAGGCGCTGCTGCTGGTGCAGCAGTTTGGCAAGAGGGCCGATTACGTGGTGAACACACTGTCGGTCATAGTGGCCGTCATTGCTCTCGGCAACGTGATATGGCAGATAGGCTTCACCCTCTCTGCCGACTCTGCGCAATGGCTGATAACGGCAAACAAGTGCTTCATAGCGACGTACGCTCTGATTCAAATATACAGGCTTGGCGCGTCGCTGCTGCAGACCCGACGCGCCACGTCGTGGCAGATAGCCTACCTGATAGGCATCTGGACCTACGTGCTTTACGACGTGAGCGGCACGAGCCTCGAATGGCTTGAGTACAGGTACGTTGTAGACGCCATACTCGTGGTGGCCGCGGTCTATGACGTGTCGACGTTCGGAATATCTTTCCTCACTCGCAAGTCGAGCCCCACGATGTTGTTCGCGGGGAGCTTCATAATATTCATCATAATAGGCACGGGGCTGCTGCTCATGCCCCGCTGCCATTACGATGACCTGACGTTCCTGCAAGCCCTGTTCACATCCACGTCGGCCTTGTGCGTCAACGGGCTGTCGGTAGTTGACGTGGCGACGGGCTTCACCCACTTCGGCCAGACGGTCATAATAATACTCGTGCAGATTGGTGGGCTCGGCGTCATGACGTTCACGTGCTTCTTCGCCCTCTCCTTGAGCAGCAAAGGGTCGCTGCATGGCAGCATGGTCATAAAAGACATCGTGTCGGCGGACAATATATCCGACATATTCCAGACGCTGAAGCACATTATGTACGTCACGTTCATAATAGAGGGCCTGTCCATCTGGGTGCTGTACTATTATTTCAGGGAGGCGTTTCCCGGCGCGCCGCAACACGATGTGGTATTCTTCGCCATATTCCACGGCATATCAGCCTTTTGCAACGCTGGCATATCGAACATAGAGGGGGGGCTGGCAAACCCGTCAATCGTCCATAGCAACCTGCTTCACCTAACGATAGCAGTGACGGTCGTA
>CAKVCS010000288.1 GCA_934725785.1 uncultured Bacteroidales bacterium
GTTAAGAGGTGAGGAAAGTTTTCATTTTGTTCTCAATAAGCGTCCTTCTTACGCTTGTTGTTCTCTTTTGGCGACCAGCCCAGGCCGGCTGGAGTTTGCGCCGTGTCGACGCGTCGCGGGCTGGTTACTACCTTCTGTGCATGGATTCGGCCGTCGTGCCCGATGCTCAGATTGAGGCCGCCATCCTGCCTTACCGCGACAGTGTCGAGGCCCGCATGGGGCAGACGCTGTGCGTCTGCGATGAGGACATGGTCTCCTTGCGACCCGAGAGCAGCATGACGCGCCTGCTCTCCGACATATTGCTCTCAGAGGTGCGGCGGCTCACCAAGTCCGATAGCGGTGCTTCTCCCGATTTCGCTATGCTCAATGTCGGCGGCATCCGCAGCTCGTTCCATAAGGGCGTGATACGCCTTGCCGATGTCTTTCAGGTCGCGCCGTTCGAGAACTCTGCCGTAGTCCTCCGCCTCGACTCCGCCGGAGTGGCCCAAGCCGTGGCTCATATGGCGAATCGTGGAGGCGAGGCCGTCTCGCACGCGTCTTTTCATATTGACGAGAATGGTGTCGCCACTGGCATCTCTGTCGGTGGCGAGCCGCTCTGCGGAGGGCGGACGTACAATATGGTCACGCTGGACTATCTCGCCACGGGTGGCGATGAGTTCGATTGCCTGGTCGGGCAGCCTGTCGCCTTTCAGAGCGGCATAACGCTGAGGGACTTGATAGTAGCCTACCTCGCCAGGCTCAATGATGAGGGCGGTCATTTGACGGCACCTTCCGACGCGAGGATTATTGTCGATTCTAAAACAGAAGCAGAGAAGTAGTGTTATGGGAGATTGTTTAATGTCGCGGCGCGGCTTCTTTAAGCGGCTTGGGGGGCTGGCTATGGCCGCACCGCTCTTCTCGTCATTCGCGTCTTTTTCTTCGTGCGTACGGTCCGCGGCCGATGGTGGGCGAAAGCTCGTGATTCTGCATACAAACGACGTCCACAGCCATATAGACCCGTTCCCAGAGTCCGACACGCGCTATCCCGGGTTGGGTGGATACGCCAGGCGCGGCGCAATAATATCAGAGACCATAAGGAAATACGGGGCTGAGAATGTGCTGGTGTTCGAGAGCGGCGACATGTTCCAGGGTACGCCATATTTCAACTTTTATCGCGGGCGCCTCGAGATTGAGCTCATGAACAGGATGCGCATCGACGCCGTCTCCATCGGCAACCACGAGTTCGACAACGGGGTCGATGCCTTGTGCGACTGCATGGAGATTGCCAACTTCCCATTCCTTTGCGCCAACTACACCTTCACCGACCCCAGAGGGCGGAATCTCGTCAAGCCATACAAAGTGTTCGAGCGTGGCGGGTTCCGTGTCGGTGTCTTCGGGCTTGGCGTTAGGCTTGCCGGGCTTGTCGCTCCCGCCAATTGCGACACTGTCCGCTTTTCGGAGATCATCCCCACGGCGCAGGATGTCGTAAACAAGCTACGCGACGACGAGGGGTGCGACATCGTCGTGGCGCTCACGCACATTGGCTATGAGGACGGGACTGGCGGCGACTGCGACAAGAAACTCGCAGCCAGCACGCGCGGCATAGACTTTATTCTCGGTGGCCACTCCCACACCTTCTTACCCGAACCAGTTTTTGTGAAAAACAAGGATGGCCGCGACGTGTTCATAAACCAGGTCGGGTATGGTGGCGTAAACATCGGCAGGATAGAGATTGGCCTCGGAGACTCTTCGTGCGCCGAGCTGCTTGCGTCCGAAAACGCGGTGGTCGGGTAGGGCTTTCTGAACCGTACTTTTGTTTATCATAAATGGAGAATCAATACCTCACGGCCTGATTTGTTAACATTGATTAAGGTGGCTGTTATAGGCGTTGACGTTCGTCTGCTTATCAACAAGGCGAAAGTCACTAACTGTACTGTGATGATTGAAATTCATTAATTCCCAATTAATATTGAATACAAAAGCAAAACCATTCATCAAATGGGTTGGCGGAAAAGGACAACTCATTGAACAGCTGGAGCAAAAACTTCCAGCTGACTTTGATAGTTGGGATAATGTAACATACATAGAGCCGTTCGTTGGTGGTGGAGCAATGTTGTTCTATATGC
>CAKVCS010000289.1 GCA_934725785.1 uncultured Bacteroidales bacterium
AACTACGACCTCGTAATCAACACGGCTGTGGTTGGAATTGAGGGCGCGGCCGACATCATTTGCCGATTGGCCCAAGCGCAAAAGGAATAACGTTCCGTCAATGGTACGTTGAGGCCGCGCTGTCAACAACAGCGCGGCCTCTTTTTTGTACTCATGAGGTCCCGCGCTGACCCTCGTGCTGCGTCCGTGCCGATGTGACTAATCAGTCTTCTGACACCGCCCCACTATGCGTCATTTGACAATATTCTGAATTTGACAATATTCTGACGTGTTGCTGAGTCTTAAGTGGCTGTGTCTGCGAAGGACGATGTCGTCATAAACACGGGATTATAAAAAAGCGGCGCAGGAATCCGAATTCCTGCGCCGCTGCGCCATGCGCATCAAGAAGTGTGGTGCCCTGCAGTCTCTTTTTTACCAGATAACTATGCGCTGCTCCGGAGCGAGGTAGAGCGCGTCGCCCTTCTTGACGTCGAAATTCTGATAGAAGAAGTCCAATAGCGGCAGCTGGCCGTTTACGCGGAGTTTGCCGGTGGAGTGCGGGTCGGTCATGACCTGCTGGATGAGCGCCTCCTTGCGGATGTCGCCAGCCCATATGCGCGAGTAACCGAGCAGGAAACGCTGCTCAGCCGTCTGTCCGTCAATGGGTGCGGGTTCTTCCTTGCCTGCCAATGTGTTGCGGAACGCCTGATGGGATATGTAAAGGCCGCCAAGGTCTGCTATGTTCTCGCCGAGAGTCAAGTCGCCATTGCCCTTGATGGTGTCGACGACGGTAAGGTTCGAGAAGTAGTCCGAGAGTCGCTTCGTGGTGGCGTCGAACTTGCTGCGGTCTTCCTCCGTCCACCAGCTCTTCAGGTTGCCATCCTTGTCAAACTGGCTCCCCTGATCGTCGAATCCGTGGGTCATCTCGTGACCTATCACTACGCCAATCGCGCCATAGTTCACCGCGTCGTCGCCGTCTGCATAGAAGAACGGAGGCTGGAGTATCGCGGCCGGGAACACAATCTCGTTGCCCTCAGGGTTGTAATATGCGTTGACCGTCTGAGGTGTCATGTACCACTCGCTCTTGTCGACGGGCTGGCCTATCTTGGCCATCTCCTCCTTGTTGTCGAACTCGTCCACCGTTATGAGGTTCTCGGCGTAGCTCTTGGTGGTGTCTATCTCGAAGTTATACTCCTTCCACTTGTCAGGGTAGCCCACCTTGACGCTTATTGCTGCCAGCTTCTCCTTAGCCTGGGCCTTGGTGCTGTCGCTCATCCATGTCAGGTTGCCTATGCGCTGGCCAAACGATATGCGGAGCTGCTCGATGAGGTCGACCATGCGTTTCTTCGCGCTCTCGGGGAAGTATTTGGCAACGTAGAGTTTGCCAAGCTCCTCGCCCATGCAGTTCTCTACTGTGCCAAGGGTGCGCTTCCAGAGAGGGCGCATGCTCTCAACTCCGCTGAGCTTGCGGCTGTAGAAGTCGAACGTAGTCGCGTAAAGCTCGCTCGTCAGGCAGGAGCTGAAGCCCATTACTGTCTTGTATGTCAGGTAGTCTGCTACGGTCTCCTTTGTCTCGGCGGACACGATGCCGAAGACGTTAGCGAAGAACTTGGGCTGGCTCATGTTTATCGCCTTGATGTTGGCAGTGTCTGCGCCGACAGCCGCGAAGTATGTGTTCCAGTCGAAACCGGGTGCCTTGGCCTCGAATGTCGGCAGGTCCATCTTGTTCGCTATGGCCTGAGGGTTGCGGTTCTCTACCTTGGTGTTCATCACCTCGGCCAGCTTCTTCTCAAACGCGAATACGCTCTCTGCTTTTTTCGCAGCCTCGGCGGAGTCTGTGCCGGCTATGACGAGAATCTTGGCGATCATCTGCTTGTAGGCGCCTATCACATCCTTGCCGTGCTCCGTCTCGTCGAAGTAGTAGTCGCGGTCGGGCAGGCCTATGCCGGCTTGCCACACTTGCGATATGTTCATCGAGCTGTTCTCATAGTCCGGCGTGCGGCCGAACGAGAAGAACGGGCTGGCAATGAAGCGGTGCATCGTGCCGATGAGGGTGGCGAACGCCTTGGCGTCTGAGTAATCGGCGGCTTTGGCCATGTCTATATACTTCCTTATG
>CAKVCS010000290.1 GCA_934725785.1 uncultured Bacteroidales bacterium
GTTGTAGATGAGGCGTTGGAGTATTTCCCGGTTGTTAAACCTCTTGACTACATCAACGGTAGTCACCTTGCCGGCAATATCCACGCCGTCCTCGGTCTCAACCTCGCAGAACATCTCAAAGAACTCGCCAATGTTGTAGTAGCCGGCGTCCTTGAGCGCCTTCATGCCCACGTGGCTGAGCATTGAGAAAATCTCAATGGGGTGATTGGTGAATGGCGTGGCGGTGAGAAGCATGACGTTGCGCCCGTACTTACGCTGAATGTAGTTGTTCGCGAAGAAAGCCTTGACTGCCCGGGTTGATTGAGCGCCCTCTGAAAAGCCGCGGCGCGTAAATCCTTTACTGCTCTTCTTCTGCTTGACCTGGACGAAGACATTTTTAAAGTTGTGAGCCTCGTCAATGACAAGATAATCAAATCCGCACTTGTCAAAACAGCAAGTCATCCCCTTTCTCCCCATTCCCACTATCGCCAATAACTTCTGGATTTGGGCAGATGTCTCGCGGGCTGAGGCCGCTTCCCGCTCTTCACCCGCGTCAAGCATTATTTGGGCAAGCTCCCTGAGGAAATCATTATCCTTATCAAAGTCGAAGCCCATCTTCTCAAACCCTTGATAAGTGACAACAGTTATCGTGTTCTCGGGTATGTTTGAGAAACGCTCGGGGTTCACCTTGCTGAGGTTGCCCCAATCGTTAATCTTGATGCCCATTCCGGTCAGGATGCCCTCGCACCCCTCGCCGTCCCCGCCAATCTCCTTGAGCCAGTTAGGGTAAGTGGAACGCGGGACGACGATAAGCGGACGTCTGCACTTGCCGTTCTGCATGGCAGAGGCGACCTCGATGATAGCTGTTATAGTCTTACCTACGCCCACATCGTAGGCTACGATGCCAGAGCCCGCAATCTCCATGAATGCCACGCCTTCGCGCTGGGCCGGGCGTATTTCCAGGTCGCGGCCCTTGAAGCGGGGACTGATCTTGTACATGACCGGCACCCTGTCGTACGGGAGTGTAGGATAGCCGTTGTAAAGCCTGTTCCATGTCATATCAAGCCTCTGCTGATCGTCCGTGGTCAACATGGTGTGGAGAAAGAGGCGGAATAGCCGCTCGCCCTCGGCTCGGCATTCACCCTTGATCTTTGCTTTCCTTGCGCGGTCTTTAGCCCCGTCAGCCGATTTGTCGGTAAGCGGGCAGTTCCTGACGTAATATTTTAATACATCTCGCGGAGAAACCGTGCTCTGCATATCGGAACGCCTCACGCTGAAGGCGAGCCATTTCTCGAACGCTTCGGTAAGAGATACGCCGTCTTCCTTGTCTCCAAGTTCAATGCCGGCCTCATCGCGGACCGACTTGATTTTGAAATCCCAAGCAAACCGCGAGTTGACAAGGATTTGCGGACGCTCCCGCTCTATGGGGTTGAATATCGACAGCTTCTGCGGCATTACGTCCTTGACGGCCTTCTCCTGGTGCTCGTACGCGGTTTGCCCATACTCTTCGACAATATGCTCCTTGTCGGCACGCAGTTGCAGAGTGCGGTCGTAGAGGTTGGCGTAGACATATACCGGGTATGGGAGCAGCTCGCCGTCGCAGTAGAACAGGCAGCCTTTTTTCACGAGGCGCGTAATGTCGTCATCTTTCTGCGTTACGCCCGACGCGACGGGCGAAACGTCGTCTTTGCAGACGATAAGGATGCCCTCTGAGCTTCGGCAAAAGAGGTAGGTCTTGTCGTCGTTGCTCTTATGCTCGCGACCGGTCCACGAGCCGCAATTACTCCCGGCTGGTATCAGTGTTGAGGGATGCCAGTCCCTGTCAAGCTGTTTAGTGTCTCGCGTGGTGCGTATGAGGCAGCCTGGGGCAAAACCGTTCGTCTTTCCCTTTCCCGCTTGTTTGCCGGAGGAGGCAATGAAATACTTCTCCCAGCCCTTCATCGGTATGCCGATTGAGCGGCGATGCCATACCCAGGCGCGGATTTCGTCTTCCGAGATGTTGGGATTGTTCCGTTTGATCGGGTCGCCAAAAGATTTATCATCCTGCTCGGCGAGTTCGCCTGCCAAGCCAAGGCCATTGAGGCGTGCGGCACGGTTGAGAGCATTGC
>CAKVCS010000291.1 GCA_934725785.1 uncultured Bacteroidales bacterium
GGGGAACTCAGGGCGGCACCCCGGCTTCCAGCCGGACGATACATGCCACCGTTTTCTTACGTCCGCAGAAGGAAGAACGTTGCATCAGCAGGCTCATTTAGTTGGTGTCGGCTTTCGTATCCCTTCGTTTGGCCGTATTGCCTTGCCCTCCCTTGCCCTTCTTGTCGGACTGCCTCTTTGGCGAGTAGGCTTGAGGTGAGACGAAGCCGCGCGCCTGCATGAGGTAGTCAATGCTTGGTCTCTTGCCTCGAAAATGCACGTACTGCGCCATAAGGTCGCCGTCGCCGACCTCGCTCAGCGCATATTTGCGGAAACGAGAAACGACATCTTTGTTGAAAATGTCCCCCGTCTCTTTGAATGCCGCGAACGCATCACAAACCAACATTTCAGACCACTCGTAGTCATAATATCCGGCCGCATAACCGCCATCGAATATGTGAGCGAAATATGTGGTGTGGTAACGCGGCTCAATCTCGCTGATGAGGCCGATTTTCGACAAGACACCGGCCTCGAATTTGTCAACGTCCGGCACATTGTCTTTGTCGGTAAGAGAGTGCCAACGGAGGTCGAGGAGAGCAGCCGCCAGATATTCGGTCGAAGCGAAACCCTGATTGTATAAAGAGGCCCTCTTTAATTTCATCAACAAGTCATCCGGGATGGTCTCGCCTGTCTTGTAGTGGCGGGCGAACGACTTTATGACAGCAGAGTCCGCCGCCCATTTCTCATTAATTTGTGAGGGCATCTCTACATAATCGCCAGGCACATTGCCAGCGGTGCGGATGTAACACCCCTTTGTGAAAAGACTCTGGAGTGCGTGTCCGAACTCATGGAACATGGTGAGGTACTCGTCATACGTGAGCAAATCGGGCTGACCTTTTGCCCCTTTTGTGAAATTGCATACGATAGAGACCTGCCCTTCGGTATGCGTGCCGTCAAAATTATCATGCGGCTCGCGGAAAGACGTGCACCATGCGCCGCCCCCCTTTGACGAACGCGGGTGCCAGTCAAAGTAGATGACGCCAAGGCTTGCGCCGTCAGCATCGAGCATCTGCCACACCTCATTGTCCGACTTGTTGTAAAGCGGCGCATCCTCAACCTTTGCGAAGGAGACTCCGTAGAGCTTTGTCGCCGTCTTGAACATGCCTTCCCTTACGGAGTTCAGCTCGAAGTATTGCGAAATCTGGGCCTCGTCTAAGTCGTATTGAGCCCTGCGAAGTTTCTCCGCCCAATAGGCCCAGTCGCAACTTTCAATCACAGTCGTCTTGTCATACTTATATGCGAATTTCTTAATCTCCTCGAGCTCAACCTTGGCCTTGGAGAGCGCGTGAGTCCACATGACGGACAGGAAAGAGTCGACAGCCTCGGGAGTAGCAGCCATATTCTCATCGATAGCGTAGTGCGCATACGTCTTGTAGCCAAGCATCTGAGCCTTCTCAATCCTGAGAGCCATCATTTTGCGGACAATATCGCGATTGTCGTGCTCGCCGCCGTTGCGCCCGCGCTTGCAATACGCGTCATAGATGGCTTTGCGGAGCTCGTGCCTTTCGGAGTTTTGGAGGAAAGGCATGATAGAGGCGTTTTGCAAAGTGAACACCCATTTGCCTTTGAGCCCGGCTTCAGTCGCTTTTTCCGCGGCGGCCTCTATCAGGTTGTCGGGCAGCCCGGCCAGATCGGCTGCAGAGTCGATGACGAGCTTGTAGCCCTCATTAGTCTCCGCCAGCAAATTAGAGCCGAACTGGTGAGAAAGCAGTGACAACTCGGAATTTATCTTTCGCAAACGCGATTTCTGGGCTTCGGAAAGCATTGCGCCGTCTCTAATAAAGTCCTTATAGTAGAGGCTGAGCACCCTTAGTTGGACACTGTCGAGCCCTGCCGAACTTCTGTTGTCGTAAACATGCTTTATCCTTGCGAAGAGCTTCTCGTTGAATGCCACGTTGTCGGAATGCTCTGAGAGCATGGGCAATATGGTCTCGGCCATCACGTTCATGGTGTCCGTGACATCCGTCTCCATCAGGTTAAAGAATATGGAGGAGATGCGATCGAGCCTTAGGCCGGCCCTGTCGAAGGGTATTATTGTGTTCTGGAA
>CAKVCS010000292.1 GCA_934725785.1 uncultured Bacteroidales bacterium
ATTGAGGGGCGCGGCATAGCCATCAGCTGTAGACTTGCCGCTGGCCTGGGCTGTGAGGAGCTCGGTGAGGAGCTTGTTGTCGCGGATGATGCCGCCATGCTTGAGGCCGTAGAAGCGGCCGACCTGCTCGCCGACGATGGTGCGGCAGTATCCGTCGGTGCGGCCCTCGTTGGTTACGCCGAGGCCGGTGACCTCGTTCTTATTGACGGTGGCGTTGGCGGAGACCTCCCACTTGATGGGGTGGTCGTTGTTTCGGTAGGTCACGGCGAACTCGAGTCCGCTGTTCTCCATCGTGGCGGCGTTCATGGTGACGTCTGTGTTCGTAGCGCCCGCGCTGGCCGGCACCGCTACCGAGTAGAGCAGATCTTCCGAGACGCTCTTGAACGCGTCGAAGTTGAACTCAATCTTGTTCGAGAAGAAGTTTACGTCGAGGCCGATGTCGGTGGTCTTCTTCTTCTCCCACTTGATTGCCGTGTTGACGTAGTTGGATATGGCAGAGCCCGTGACCTTGTCGCCGCCAAAGCTGTAGGTGTAGTCGCCGCGGCTCATAACGTCCATATACTGGTACTCGCCGATGTTCTCGTTGCCGAGGATACCGTAGCTGGCGCGGATTTTGAAGAGGTTGACAATATCCTTGTCAATAGGGAAGAACTCCTCACGGTCGAAGCGCCAGCCGGCGGAGAAAGAGGGGAACCAGTCCCAACGGTCGTCAGACGAGAGTCGGCTTGAGCCGTCACGGCGAGCCGTAACGGAGATGAGGTACTTCTCGTCGAAGTCGTAGTTCAGGCGGCCGATGAATGAGCATATGACATGCTCGCTCTCGTAGCTGGAGGCCTTGAAGGTCTTGGCGTTGGATATCTGGAGGTAGTAGGGTTCGGACATATTGTTGCCCGTGCCGGTGAGGGTGTGGTAGCGCTCACGCTCGAAAGTCTGACCGACAACGAGGTTTACGTGGTTGGAGCCGAAGACTCCATCATAGGTGAGCGTGTTCTCGACAAGCCCGTCGGTATACTGGCGATAGCCCTCGACGAGGTTCTCATTGTCCTTGCTGAGGTAGTTCGTGTTGCTGGCGTAGAAGGCCGCAGTGAAAGTCTTGTCCTTAGCGTATGTCTTGCTGTAGGAGAGGTTGACCTTATAGTTGAGCTTGTGGTTGTCATTCTTGTGCTTGACCATGTCCAGGAGGTCGACGTCGGCCGAACCTGTCACAACGAACCTGTCTACCTTGGTTTTGCGCGTAATGAGTTTGTTGGTCATCAGTAAGTTGGTCATGCGGAGGTCGCCGTGGATGTTCGGGTAGTATGTGCCGAAACCATAGTTGTCATAGTTGTACTCCGCCGCGCCAGGGTAGACGTCGTCAAGGCACCAAGTGGACTCGTCGTAGGCCTTCACACCCGTAGGCATCAGGAGCGCCGAGCCGAGCACGGGGTACTGGCCGCCGTAGAGGCCCTGCACATACTCGCTGGCGTTGGAGAGTGCCATATTGTCCTGAGCGCTATGGCTCCACACGACGCTGGTGGCAAACTTGATGAACTTGACGTCCATGGAGTTGTTCACGCGAGCGGTGAAGCGGTCATAGTTGGGGCCCGCGCCCTCCATTGTGCCGTTCTGCTTAAAGTAGTCGAGCGACACGTTATAGGTGTTGTTCTCGCCACCACCAGACATGGATACGTTGTGATTCATACGGAGACCTGTCTTGAACACCTCGTCGAACCAGTCTGTGTCCACCTTGCCGACGAGATAGTCCTCGCCGCCCTCAACATAGCCGCTCGGGACGAGGTCTGACACGCCGGAGTTTGCGAAAGCCTGATTGATGTACTGAGCGTACTGGGCGGTGTTCATGACGTCATAGACGCCATCCTTAATCTGGTCGGCACCGACATAGCCGTTGTACATAATCTTCATCGGCTGGTTCTTAGAGCCGCGCTTGGTCGTTATGATTATGACGCCGTTGGCAGCGCGCGAGCCGTAGATGGCGGCCGCGGAGGCATCCTTGAGGACCTGGATGGTCTCAATGTCGTTTGGCGAGAAGTCGCGGATGCTCGTGCCCATTGGCACGCCGTCGATGACGTAGAGTGGGGC
>CAKVCS010000293.1 GCA_934725785.1 uncultured Bacteroidales bacterium
CCTGTGCCAGATGCGTCTTACCGACGCCTGTCGGGCCGAGGAATATGAACGAACCTATGGGACGGTTAGGGTCTTTCAGTCCGGCGCGGTTTCGCAATATGGCCTTGACGACCTTCTGAATCGCCTCGTCTTGACCGACGACGGAGCCTTTCAACTCGTCCCCCATCTTCATCAGTCGTTCGCCTTCCGCCTGTGCCACACGCTGGACTGGTATCCCGGTCATCATTGCCACAACCTCAGAAACCTTGGCTTCGTCTACGACTTCGCGGTGCTGCTTGAGACTCTCCTGCCAGGCAGCCTTGGCATTCGCCAGTTCAACCTCAATCCCTTTTTGCTGATCGCGGAAGCTGGCCGCCAGCTCAAAATTCTGGGCTTTCACGGCATTCATCTTGCTGCCGTTCAGCTCTTCTATCTTCTTTTCTAAGTCCGTTATGGATTGCGGCACCACAATGTTGGCTATATGGACGCGCGCGCCCGCCTCGTCGAGGGCGTCTATGGCCTTGTCGGGCAGCTGACGGTCACTGATGTAACGCTCTGTCAGCGAGACGCAGGCCTCGAGGGCCTCCTTAGTGTAGGTCACGTTGTGGTGTGCCTCATACTTTTCTTTTATGTTGTTGAGTATAAGGACGGTGTCCTCGTGCGATGTCGGCTCGACGATCACCTTCTGAAACCGTCTCTCAAGCGCGCCATCTTTCTCTATGTTTTGACGGTACTCATTAAGCGTAGTCGCCCCAATGCACTGAATCTCGCCGCGTGCCAAAGCCGGCTTCAACATATTGGCGGCGTCAAGGCTCCCTGAGGCGCTGCCCGCCCCGACAATGGTATGGATCTCGTCAATGAACAGAATCACGTTCTTGTGCTGGCTAAGTTGAGGAGGCTCTTTACGCGCTCCTCGAACTGACCGCGGTACTTGGTCCCCGCGACCATGGAGGCGACGTCAAGCGAGACCAGCCTCTTATCCAGCAGCACTGCCGGCACTTTCTTCTCACATATCCGCAAAGCCAGACCCTCCGCCACGGCCGACTTGCCTACGCCTGGCTCCCCTATCAGCATAGGGTTGTTCTTCTTGCGCCGGCTCAGAATCTGGGCGAGCCTTTCAATCTCTTTTTCACGCCCGACAACGGGGTCCAGCCGACCCTCTTCCGCCGCTTTCGTCATGTCCAGGCCAAAGCTGTCCAACACGGGCGTGTCCGACCCTGTCGTGTTTTTTTTCGCCTGTTGCGGGGTGCCTCGCTTTGAGTTGTCCTCGTCTCCGCGACCTGGGGAGGCAAAAGGCCCGTCCGAATCATCACCGTCGTCAGCCACGTTGAGAATCCTTCGAGCCTCCTCCTGGACGGACTCATACGATATGTCCTGTCGTTGGAAGAAATCACCAAGTTTTGTAGTCTTTTCTCGTATAAGGGAGAGCATCAAGTGTGCTGTATGCATCTCGTCCATGTTCATGGCCTGCGCCTCCAGTTTCACTGATCGCATTGCCCGTTCGGTCGATGGCATGAAAGGGATGGAATCTCCCGTTGTCAGGTCGGTATCGTTAAGTTCTGCCTTAGTGGAACTCTGTAGCGATTCAAGGATGTTCTCCATTGCAAAGACAATCTGCTCCGGATGAATGCCCAACGCCTTTATAGTGCACATTGCGGAGCAATTCTCGTCCTTTGCCAAAGCGAGCATTATGTGTTCTGGTGCTATAAATCCGTGTCTCATTTTTTTTGCCAACTCCCGACTTCTTGTCAGGGCGGCTTTGACCCCAGCGGACATCGTCAGTGCCATATGTCTATGTTGTTTAATCTTAAAGATTTCAATAAAATTGGACGGTGTCTCATTGTCACAACCACAAAGAGACACCTTTCACAAATGTAAGAAAAATTTGATATCTATGATGCTGAGTCCAGCCTACATAATACTATGACGGAACGCCTGCATATCCACACAACGTCCAATTTCTCTTTTTATTGCGCACCGCTCGCCTCCGCCCTCGGCTTCCGCGTCGTCGAGCAGCGTCCGCTCCGCAAGCTGTGGCGTGGCAGGGACGGCAAGATAACGGCCGAGGAGCTGCGCTATTTCACGGGATACGCCGGCA
>CAKVCS010000294.1 GCA_934725785.1 uncultured Bacteroidales bacterium
GAGAAGCACATGAAGGACATAGCCATAAGGCCGACGGTAATGAAGGCGATGCCGAGACCCTTGAGGGCGGCAGGCACGTTGCTGTAGGCCATCTTCTCGCGGATTGCCGCGAAGCTGACGATGGCGACGAGCCAACCGATGCCAGAGCCGAGGGCGTAGACAATGGCGGAGACGACACTGTGGATTGCCTTAGGGTCGTCCGCACCGAGGCCTATGCGCTGCTGCATGAAGAGCGAGCCGCCCATGATGGCGCAGTTGACAGCGATAAGGGGCAAGAAGATGCCGAGCTGATTGTAAAGCGAGGGGCTGAACTTCTCGATAATCATCTCGACGAGCTGCACGATGCCGGCTATGACCGCGATGAAGAGGATGAAGCTGAGGAACGTGAGGTCGACACCGAGGAAAGAATCCGCGGAGAGGACGCACGTCTGGAGGAGATAGTTGATGGGCAGGGTTACGGTGAGCACGAATGTGACGGCGACACCGAGACCGAGAGCCGTCTTCACGTCCTTAGACACGGCGAGGTAAGAACACATGCCGAGGAAGGTCGCAAAGATCATGTTGTCCACAAAGATTGAGCGGACGAACAAGCTTATAAGATTTTCCATTATTTACACTTTTGTGATTAAGAGCCTTGCGGTGGACCCGCCAGACCCAAAGTCAGCAAACGGAGATTATTTTTCCTGCAAATCCTTGTTGTGCGCCCTCTCCCACCAGATGATGCAAGCGATGACGATAAGAGCCATAGCGGGCATTATCATCATGCCGTTGTTCTGGTAGCCGATGCTCGTGAGCCAATCGTAGTTGAGGACGTTGAAGCCGAAGAGCGTGCCGGAGCCGAGAAGCTCGCGGAAGAAGGCCACGATTACGAGAATCTTGGCATAGCCGAGGCCATTGCCGAGACCGTCGAGGAATGAGGGCCAGGGCTTGTTGGTCATGGCGAAAGCCTCGAGGCGACCCATGAGGATACAGTTGGTGATGATGAGGCCGACATAGACCGACAGCGCCTTGGAGACGTCATAGGCGAAGGCCTGAAGAATCATGTTCACAATGGTCACCAGGGCAGCCACGACGACGAGCTGGACGATGATGCGGATACGCAGGGGTATGGTGTTGCGTATGAGCGAAATGATCACGTTGGCGAAAGCCACGATTACAGTCACGGCGATGCCCATGACGATGGCCGGCTTAAGCTGCGAAGTGACTGCCAGGGCGGAGCATATGCCGAGCACCTGGACGGTGACGGGATTGTTGAGGGCTAACGGGTGAATGAAAGCCTCTTTGTCTTGCTTTTTCATTTTGTTTGTCCTCCTTGCTTATTTAAGATAGTTCTTGTAACTCTCGAGGGCGGCCTTGAGCATGTCGTTGACGCCGTTGGATGTGAGCGTAGCGCCCGTGACGGCGTCGACCTGCTCCTGCCCCTCGGCCTTGTTGCCTTTTTTGAGGACGGCAACAGAGACGATGGAGCCTGCGTCATTCTTGATATGCTTGCCTGCGAATTGGCTGGTGAAATGGTCGGCAGTGATCTCCGCGCCGAGGCCTGGGGTCTCACTCTCGTGAGCGAAGAAAATCCCCGCAATAGTATTCTTGTCGCTGTTGAGGCCGATGTAGCCCCAGATGCCACCCCAGAGGCCTTTGCCCCTCATAGGAATGATATACTTGGTCTCACCATCCTTCTCACATACATAGACGGGAAGCCCTTGGCTCTTGTCGCCCTTGAAGTCGGCGTCGAAGCCACCTTTCTCGGACTTGACGTTACCGCTCTCGTCGATGAGCGCGTCGCTCTTGACGTATTTATCGAAAGCGCCCTCTACATCAGCATCAACGACGCCAATGGCGGCGAGAATCTCAGACTTCTTGTCGACCCTCTGGTTGGCGACCTTACGATCGTTGAGGGCGGAGAAGACGAACGAGAGGAGGAAAGCGACGATTATGACGAGTACCGCCGCATAAATCAGCGTATAGGCGTTGCTGTTGGTAGACAAGCCTTTCTTTTGTTCGTTTGCCATTTTTCGTCGGATTATTTAGAGATGGTTGCACGTTTCTTGCGGCGGCTGATGTTGCGATCGACTATTAC
>CAKVCS010000295.1 GCA_934725785.1 uncultured Bacteroidales bacterium
TTAAAACAAAAAACCTATAAACATAAACAATCAAAAGAAGACATGGATGTTTCATTTATTCTCATAACTGTTGCGGCATTGGCAATCACGGGCTGCGTTGCGGCTGTGATCCTTTACTTCGTGTCGCAAAAGTTCAAGGTATACGAAGATCCTCGTGTGGGTCAGGTGGAGGCAGCCCTGCCTGGCGCCAACTGCGGCGGCTGCGGTTTCCCGGGGTGCCACGGCATGGCGGACGCCCTCGTCAAGGCCGATGACATAAGCTCGCTTATGTGTCCTGTCGGCGGAGCCGCCACAATGAGCAAGATTGCCAACATCCTTGGCAAGGAGGTGGCCGTAGGCGCGCCCAAGGTGGCGGTCGTCAGGTGCAATGGCAATTGCGACGTACGCCCGCGTAAGCTTGAGTACGACGGAGCCAAGAAGTGCGCCATCCTCTCCGCCAATTTCGCCAGCGAGACTGACTGCTCTTATGGCTGCCTCGGCTGCGGCGATTGCGTCGACGCGTGCCAGTTCGGCGCAATCAAGATCAACGAGACAACGGGTCTCCCCGAGGTCGACGACGACAAGTGCGTCGCATGCGGGGCCTGCGTCAAGGCCTGCCCCAAGGGTATCATCGAGCTGCGCAATAAGGGTCCAAAGAACAGGCGACTCTTCGTGTCGTGCGTCAATAAGGACAAGGGCGCTTTGGCCATGAAGGCATGCAAAAACGCATGCATCGGTTGCGGCAAGTGTGCCAAGGAGTGCCCGTTTGGGGCAATCACTGTCGAGAACAACGTGGCCTATATCGACTACATGAAGTGCAAGATGTGCCGCAAGTGCGCGGCCGTATGCCCCACGCATGCCATACACGAGCTCAACTTCCCGCCCAGGCCGGCAGCTAAGCCCGCAGCTGAAAAGCCAGCGGCTCAGACTGCCTCCGCTGCGGCCGAGCCAAAGGCTGAGGCTAAGGTGAAGGCGTAAAGTTTAGACCACTGAATATCACATACCATAACGATACATCATTGTGTTGAAGACATTTAAAATAGGTGGCATACACCCCAATGACATGAAGCTTTCGGCGGGAAGCTCGATACGCGAGCTCCCGGTGCCGGCAGAGGTCAAAGTCCCGGTTGGGCAGCACATTGGCGCGCCAGCCGTCCCCATCGTGAAGGCGGGAGACTCCGTCAAGGTCGGTCAGCTCATTGCCGAGGCGGGCGGTTTCGTCTCCGCCAACATCCACTCGCCGGTCTCCGGAAAGGTCAAGAGGATTGAGGATTTCGTAGACGCGAGCGGATATCGCAAGCCGTGCATTACCATTACCGTCGAGGGCGATGAGTGGGACGAGTCCATCGACCGCTCCCCGGCCATCAGGCGCGAGATAACCCTCGAGCCGGCCGAGATAATAAACAGGGTCAAGCAGATGGGCATCGTCGGCATGGGCGGGGCGACATTCCCCGCGCACGTAAAGCTATCCGTCCCGCCGGGCAAGAAGTGCGAGGCCCTCATCATCAATGGCGTGGAGTGCGAGCCCTACCTCACGTCCGACCACAGGCTAATGCTCGAGAGGGGCGAGGAAGTGCTCATCGGCGTAAAGATTCTTATGAAGGCGCTCGGCGTCTCCAAGGCCTATATCGGCATCGAGAACAACAAGAAGGACGCCATCGAGAATCTCACCCGGCTCGCGACGAGTTTCGAGGGCGTCACTGTCCAGCCTCTCAAGCTACGCTATCCGCAGGGCGGAGAGAAGCAGCTCATCGACGCCTGCATAGGCCGTCAGGTGCCGAGCGGCAAGTTGCCCATTGATGTGGGCGCCGTGGTCCAGAATGTAGGGACAGTTTTCGCCATTTATGAGGCTGTACAGAAAAACAAGCCGCTCATCGAGCGAATAGTCTGCGTCACAGGCAAGCCCCTGCGCGAGCCGAGCAACCTCCTCGTGCGCATCGGTACGCCTGTCAAGAACCTCATCGAGGCAGCTGGCGGCATGCCCGAGGATTGCGGCAAAGTGATTGGCGGCGGGCCTATGATGGGTCGCCCGTACTCCAATCTCGACGTCCCGGTCGTGAAAGGCACGTCAGGCGTGACGC
>CAKVCS010000296.1 GCA_934725785.1 uncultured Bacteroidales bacterium
GCCCCAATGCGAGGGTAGCCTAAGATGTTTGTTAGCATTGTTGTTTATGTGTTTATGCTAACAAAAGTAGCGCATGTGGAATTAAATGCTACAATGAGTGTTGTAAAACGGAAAATTATGCTACACGATAGGGGTCGGTGTCCGCTGCCGGGGAATCGGATTCTGCCTGTATGGTAAATTTAGACATTGTCATTCTCCATCTCGGAAACCCATTAGGAGCATCTTCTCTTTCCTCGTCATCTGTTTTATCTCACATTCGCGCCTCATCGCGTCCTGCTTCGATATGCGCCTCTCGGCGTAGACAAGCGTCACGGGCCGTCGGGATTTTGTATACCTGGCTCCGTTCTTGCCGCAGTTGTGCGCGGCCATGCGTCTTGTGAGGTTAGTTGTCCAGCCTGTGTAGAGCGTTCCGTCGGCGCATCTTACGATGTATGTGAAGAATCCGTCCATAATGCCTTTTGCGTCGGCCGCGCTGTCATTTCGTTGCTGTGTTGTGCCATGTCTATCCCTCCAGTGATGGCCACATGGTCGGATAGCTGTCGTGCTTTTTTGGGGGGGTGAAAAGCAGGATGGGTGCGCAAGAGCCAGCCCCTTGCGCACCCATCCCGTCAGCCTTCCGCTACAGGTTGGCCTTTATTTTGTCTATCATCTCTTGATACTCCGCGTCTGCCAGGTATACTTTGCCCGGGTTCATCTGGAATGTTCCGCCGTAGTCTGGGCCGTCCTTATACTTGGGCGCGAGGTGGAAGTGGAGGTGCGACAGTTTGTCAGAATACGCCCCATAGTTGATTTTCTCCGGGTTGAAGGCCTTCTGCATGGCCCGGGTGGTGCGGGCCACGTCGGCCATGAAGGCGTTACGCTCCTCGTCGGTCAGCTCGTTGAGATCGTTAGCGTGCTTGTCATACGCCACGAGGCAGCGGCCGCGGTAGGTCTGCTCCTTGAAGAGGAACACTCGTGAGACGCTGAGGTGCGCGATTTCAATCATCAAGTCGTGCAGTGTCTGGTTGTTTTGGCAATACAGGCACTCTTTCGGGTCTGAATACATCCTATTGTAGTTTTTTGTGGTATTAAATATATGCTTTGGCGGGCGTGTTGTCGGCGCGCCGCGCGTCAATTCAGTCTCAGCTCTTCTTTGGGCAGTCTGCATGCGGGCGCGCCTTCCGCCCAGCACATTATCTCATATGGCTGGTATGAGAACACCCATCCGTCTTTGGTGAGCCATGGGTCGACCTTTGGCAGGGGCAGCGCCGGCGTGCCGTCATCCAGCGCGTTCTCCTTGTTGTCGGGGAACAAGAGCGAGTTCATCAGGTCCCCGGTTGTCGAGTACCCGCGCTCGCGCCTCATGCTCTCCGTCACTTTTTCGCGCAGTGAGCTCTTGCCATCTACGTCCTGCCAAGTCAGCCTGTGCCCGTCAGCTTTTTTGAACGTGGCCCCGTAAATGTTGCACATCCCGTGGGCCGCGCCTCCGTAGAATGTGTATTCCGAAGCGTCATACGACAAGTATTCGCTGTCTTCATAGACTTTCCGGAGCATGACGGATTTGTTGGCGCCCCACTCGTTACCGCCCTCCTCGCCGAAGAATATGTTGGCAGCCTCTTCAAGCACCCGCCTTGTCATGACGGGCTTGCTCTCCGCGGGCATCAATTGGTTCGATATCCACATGCGTACGCTGTCCGTCAGCTCGTGGTAGTCTATTGTGTCTGAATTCTGCGGGTAGTCCACGACGGCGTAGTAATATGACCTGCCGCCCATCTCGTCGTTCTCCATCGCGTTACGCATAGCCCAACTGCGATCGATGACGACGCTGTCCACAGCGAAGTCGTCAGCGCCTCGTGGTGCGCAAGACGTCACAGCGATGGGCGACGTGATGGCCGAGGTCGCCGCCATTGCCATCGCGATGCCGCTTGCCAGTCTGTTTTTGGTGTGCATGGTTAAGCGTTTAAGGACATCTTCAGTATGCTAAACTATGAATATTTGCAAATAAAAGCAAATTATTGGCGGAGTTCCACGGCCAAAGTGTCGCGGGTCTTCCTCAGGTAAGGCTTGGTTATCC
>CAKVCS010000297.1 GCA_934725785.1 uncultured Bacteroidales bacterium
GCCCCGAGGACTGCAAATGGTGTGCGCAGAGCCACAAGCACCACACTGGCATAAACGAGTATCCGCTCATCGGCGCCAAGGAGGCCGTCGAGATGGCTGTCCACAACGCCAAGAAAGGGGTGGGTCGCTTCTCGCTCGTCACCAGTGGCCGAAGGCTGACGGACAAGGAGGTCGACCACGTGGTCGACATATACCACCAGGTGCGCCAAGCAGCCGGCATAGACCTGTGCGCCTCTATGGGCCTGCTCTCCAAGCCGCAGCTGCAAAAGCTCTACGATGCCGGCTTGCGCCACTACCATTGCAACGTAGAGAGCGCGCCATCCTTCTTCCCGCAGCTCTGCTCCACGCACTCCATCGAGGATAAGCTGCAGACCATCAGGTGGGCGCAGGAGGTCGGTTTCGGCATATGCTCGGGCGGAATCATTGGCATGGGCGAGACACTCGACCAGCGAGTCGAGATGGCCATCTTCCTCCGCGAGGATGTCAAGGCCGTATCCATACCCGTCAACGTCCTGGTGCCCATCAAAGGCACCGCTCTCGAGAATCAGCAGCCGCTCTCGCCCGATGACATTATGACAGCTTTCGCCATTTTCCGCCTCTGCAACCCCAAGGCGGAGATTCGCATGGCGGGCGGACGTATGAATTTTGTCGACCATCAGGCCGAGGCCATAAGGTGCGGCGTAGACGCCTCAATCGTTGGCGACCTGCTCACCACGACCGGCACGGGCGGCATAGACGACGACATGAGGCTCTTCCGCAGCTGCGGCCGCGACCCGAAACCCGAGTGGGACGTCAAGTAATACGCAGGCTCACATGATAGACTACGAATTTGACAAACGCCACCTCTGGCATCCTTACACGTCGGCCGTCAACCCGCTGCCGTGCTACGGCGTGACCCGTTGCGAAGGCACTCGCATAGTGCTTGAGGACGGGAGGGAGCTCATTGACGGCATGAGTTCCTGGTGGTGCGCCGTCCACGGGTATAACAACCCTGTGCTCAACGCCGCCATCGAGGCTCAGCTCCACAAGATGAGCCACGTGATGTTCGGCGGACTCACCCACGAGCCTGCCGTGGAGCTCGGCAAGCGGCTCGTGAAGCTCCTGCCCCACACGCCATGGGTCTTCTATTCCGACTCGGGCTCAGTCTCGGTCGAGGTGGCCCTCAAGATGGCCATTCAGTACCAGTATGCGGCGGGTCACCCCGAGCGTTGCCAGGTGGCCACCATCCGCAGCGGATACCACGGCGACACGTGGCACGCCATGAGCGTCTGCGACCCCGTCACGGGCATGCACGGACTCTTCAGCCGACAGCTGCCGGCTCAATATTTTGCCGATGCTCCGCAAGTGCCGTTCGGTGGGGAGTGGGACGAGGTCGACCTCGAGCCCATGAGGCGCATAGTCCGTGAGCATGGGGCCACGCTCGCCGCCATAATCCTCGAGCCGATTGTGCAAGGGGCGGGCGGCATGCGCTTCTATCACCCTGAGTACCTGCGCGGTGTGCGCCGGCTCTGCACCGAGAACGGCATTCTGCTCATTGTCGACGAGATCGCCACGGGCTTCGGACGCTCGGGCAGGCTCTTCGCCTGCGAGCATGCTGGCGTCCAGGCCGACATAGTCACGGTGGGCAAGGCTCTCACGGGCGGCTATATGAGCTTTGCCGCCACGCTTTGCACCGACCGTGTGGCCCAGGTCATCTCGCAGGGCGAGTCGGGGTGTTTCATGCACGGGCCGACCTTCATGGGCAACCCGTTGGCTTGCGCCGTGGCCTGCGCCTCGGTCGACCTGCTCCTCGGGCAAGACTGGAGGGGCAAGATCATGCGCATTGAGGGCATAATGCGCGAGGAGCTGACGCCACTTGCGCATCTGCCTCAGGTGGCGGACGTGAGGGTGCTCGGCGCCATTGGCGTAGTGGAGATGAGGCGGCCTGTCGACATGGCGCGTCTGCAAAAGGTTTTTGTCGATAATGGCGTGTGGATCCGACCCTTCGGCAGGCTGGTCTACATTATGCCGCAATACGTCATTGCGGACGATGACCTGCGCAGGCT
>CAKVCS010000298.1 GCA_934725785.1 uncultured Bacteroidales bacterium
CTCTGTGCAACCCTCTGGCACAATGAACGAAACAGCCGTCTGGCTCAGAGACTTGAACTCCGATATGACCTTGCCGTCCGGCATCGTTATCGTCATCGGGTAGTTGTCATACGTCAGCAGGTAGTCGCCGTTTATCGTGGCCTCCTCGCCCGGGGCTACGAACTCGCAGTCCATCGACGAAAGGAGTGGCGCCGCGATATCTACGGTGAACGGATAGGCCGTCGTGTCGCCGCTGTTGTTCACCATGTAGATCTTGTCGGTAGGGTTGTTAGGCAGAGCCCTCGGCACGGTCACGAAGAGCGTGTGGTCGGTTATCAGCGAGCTGTTCAGCAGGGCCTCCTGGTCGTTGAAGAAGAGCTTCGTCACGCTGCGCAGGTTGTTGCCTACGAGGAGCACGCGGTTGTTGGTGAATGCCGAGGTTATCAACGAGTCCTTGTTGGTCGGCATGCAGACGTATATCACCTCTGGCGATCCGCCTGCCACCTCATATTTGTCCGGCTCATCCTCGCATGCCACGAGGCTGACGGCCGCAAGCGAGCAGAGTACTGAGGTGCGGGCTATATGTTTGAGATTCATTTTCATCGCTAAGTCTGTTTTTAGTAGTTGAACTGGTCGATGTCAACATCGATGGGATCCTCGCTCAGGTGAGGGTTCATTGCCAAGTCCGTGTCGGGGAATGGCAGCGTGAACATCGATTTCGTGACGTTAGTCAGCTTGCTCGATGTCAGGCCGGCGTCGCTCATGCCCCAAGTCGTGTATCCGCTGTTGAACCACGTCTTGTAAGCCTCGGAGAGCCCGTAATACGTTCCGCGCTCCTGGCTCTTGAGCTCGCTGATGGCCTCGTCGAGGTTGTAGTATGAGAGGCGTACGAAGTCATACCAGCGGTCGCCCTCGCATGCCAGCTCCAGTCGGCGCTCTTCCCATACCTTGGCCCAGTCTATAGATTTCTCCTCTTTCCAGGTGCAAGAGCGGTTGTGGACTTTGTTGAAGGCGTCGAGAGCGTCAGCGTTTGACGTCGAGCCTCCGTCTATCAAGGTCTGAGCCTCGGCAAGCACGAGGTACACGTCCGCGAGGCGGAGGATGTGGGTCGCCAGGGATGTCGCCATGCGCTGCATGCCGTAGCCGATGCCCGCCACGTGGTCGGCGTTGTCGCCGACAAGGTGCTTGACCTCCTGCGCGCCCGTCGGGCTCTGGAACGTGCCGCCGCCGGTCAGGTTGTCGCGCGCCGCGAGCTTAGCCTCGTCGGTGTTGAAGTAGAAGTCGCAAATCTCGAAGCCGCCGAGCTGGAATGTGCTTGCGCGGTCTGTCCAGAAGTAGTCATACACGTCGCCGGCCATCATGAGGGTGGCTTTCCTGCGTGCGTCGACGTTGACGCGGTCCTTGCTCATCGGGTTCTCCTCGAAAGCGTTGATGAGGTCTACCGACGGGCCTGCCCATCCGCCCCATGTCGCGCCTGTCTCGTCGAAGCCGTTAGGGGCGAGGTCGCTCTGCAGGGTGTTCTGGCGGGTCCAGTTGGTCCCTTCGGCCGTCCATCGCCAGGCTATCAGGCTCTCGGGACATGTGTTGCCAGAGAGGCGGAATATGTCGGCGTAGTTCTCCTCAAGCTCGCGGCCGGAGTTGTCCTTCACGTCTTTTGCGTACTCTACCGCTTTCTTCAGGTCCTCCTTGTTAAGCGTTCCGCTAAGGCCTGCCCTGGTGAGGTAAACCTTGGCGAGGAGCCCCTCGGCGCAGTATTTGTCAATGCGGCCGGCCGATGCGCTCTCGGGCAGCCACTCGATCGCCTTCTCGAGGGTCTTGATTATGTAGGCGTAGACGTTCTCGGGCTTAGCGCGGTACACGTCGTTGTACGAATTGCCGGCGATCATGCCCGAGTTGTCGTGGATGATAGGCACGCCGCCGAACGAGCGTACCAGGTAGAAGTATGCCAGGGCCTTGAGCGTCAGGCACTCGCCCTTACATGCCAGCTTCGCCTTCTCGGTGCACCCCGCGCCTGCCTTCTCGTCAATGTTCTTCATCTGCGTGTTGCAGTAAGCGTTGACGCT
>CAKVCS010000299.1 GCA_934725785.1 uncultured Bacteroidales bacterium
CTATTCGAACTCCTTCCGCCGATACGCAGACATGAGGAATTGCCTCTTCGGCGTCTACGACACGAGCAACGACCGCAGCAACTACCTCCGCAACGCAACCGACCAGCAGTACAACCACAACGTCAGGCTCGGGGCCATGCTCAATGTCGCTCTCGTCGGTGTGGCCGGCCGCAACAGGGTGGAGCTTAAGAACATCTTCAACCAGCTCGGCAAGAGCCGCTACACAAGTCGCGACGGGGTCAACGCGCAGGGCGACAAAGAGTACACGGCCGAACTGCTTTACCAGAGCCGCATGACGTACAACGGGCAGCTCACGGGCAAGCATAGGCAAGAGTGGGGGACGCTCGATTGGGGGTTCGGATGGGCCAAGGCGAACCGCAATATGCCTGACCGCAAGCGATATATGCTCAACGACAAGGCCGACCCGGGCGTCATAGCCCTCTCGTCAAGCAACGACATCAGCAGGGAGTTCACAAGGCTCAACGAAGGGGTGCTGTCCTCGTTCGTCAATTACGAGCGGAGTCTTGACTTTGCGGGCTGGACTCCTATGGTCAAGGCGGGATTCTTTGCCGAGAGGCGGTCAAGGGACTATTTCACGCGCTACTTCCTCTATAACTACAATCACGCCGACAACAATATGCCGCAGGGGTTCGCTTACTTCGACGTGCCTTCGCAACTGCTTGTGCCTGATAACTACGGGGCTGACAAACTTTACCTGCTCGAGGAGGTGAAATGGAGGAACAACTACGAGGGGCGTAACATCCTCTGGGCGGGATACGCCGCCGTCAACATGCCTTTCGACCGCGTAAACGTCTACGCCGGATTGCGCTACGAGCGGAACGTCATGACGCTCACCAGCCACACGAGGGACTACGAGGCCAGCCCCGCCGACAAAGACTATAAGGGTAGCGACCTTTTCCCTTCGGTAAATGTGTCATACAACCTGAATGACAAGAATGTGCTGCGCCTCGCCTATGGCAAATCCATCAACAGGGCCGAGTTCCGGGAGGTCTCGCCATCCGTCTTCTACGATTTCGACTTGGCTTCGGACGTGATGGGTAATACAGGACTTCAGTCTTGCCACGTGCAAAACTTCGATTTGAGATACGAGTGGTATCCTTCCCCAAGCGAGCTCGTCAGTGTCGCGCTCTTCTTCAAGCACTTCGCCGACCCCATTGAGTGGACTTACACCGTCCAGGGCGGGACGGACCTGACGTATAGCTATAAGAACGCCAAGGCCGCCAGAAACTATGGCATCGAGGTCGAGATTCGCAAAGGACTCGGGTTCATGGGGCTCGATGGGCTGTCGGCGGCAGTCAATGGCAGCCTCATAAAGAGCCGGGTGGAGTTCGAGGCCGGAAGCAGGGAGAAGAACAGGCCCATGCAGGGGCAGTCGCCTTACATCGTCAACGCCGGCCTCTTCTACACGTCCAAGTCCGAGCGCCTTACGCTGGGCGCGCTCTACAACAGGATCGGCAAGCGCATCATCGGTGTCGGCCGGAGCGTCGGGACCACTGGTGGTGACGATTCCGCCAACATCCCGCACAGCTACGAGATGCCGCGTAATGCGGTCGACTTCTCCGCCAAATACAAGTTCTCGGACCACGTCGAGGCCTCGCTCTCTGTCCGCGACGCGCTGGGGGCTAAGGTGAACTTCGAGCAGCAGACCGACGCTCTTCACTCCGACGGCTCGACCAGCCAGGTGGACGAGGTCACAAAAAGCTACAGGCCGGGCACCAACATAGCCCTCGGAATCAACTTTAAGTTTTAGTAATCACAGAAACGCAACCAATAAATAGAAGAACAATGAGAAAGAACAACTTTTTGGTGTGGACGCTCATGTCCTCCCTTCTTGCCGCAACCGCTTTCACGGGCTGCAAGGACGATGACGACCCTGAGGAGACCCCGGCATACAACTGGAGCGAGGACGACGGGCTCAAGGCGTGCGACAACATCTTGTTCAATGGCAACGAGATCGGTAATGGAGACCAGGGCTTCGTCTTCAAGGGTAAGCAGACCCTCGCCAAGGG
>CAKVCS010000300.1 GCA_934725785.1 uncultured Bacteroidales bacterium
AGTTTAAGGGTCGCGCCAGCGGCAAGGTGAAGCACTGTCTTGGACTTGATGCCGATCACCTCGGTGGTGCTGCTCTGCTTGCTGCCAAACATCCATGTGCCGGCGGGAATTATGACCATGCCCCCCTCGGTGGGGACGGCGTCGAGAGCCTTCTGGATGGCGGCTGTATTGTCAGCCGCATCAACCGACGCGCCGAAGTCGGTAATATAGAACGTATTAGAAGATGTGATTTTGGGAAGTTGCGGCAGAGAGACCGCAGTCCACCCTTCTGGCGTGTTTTGGGCCATCAGCTCCTCCTCTATGCCAGAGAAGAGCGATTCGTCCTTGTCCTCGTCTTTACTTTCACCCTTGCCGTCAGTCTTATCGTCATCGGTCTTATCATCGTCAGTCTTATCGCCGTCGGCGACAACCTCCTGGTCGTCACCGCTCGAGCATGAGGCGAATGCGGCCACGCTCACTGGCGGCATCAGCAAAGCCAGAGCCAAGAGCCTGATGGGAAATTGCTTCATTGTGGTATGTTATTATTTTGATGATTTCAGAAAGGCGGCAGGTTATAATAAACACACGCTGCCACCCAATTGGCGAATATAACGAGAATTTGCCTTTCGGCAGTGCTGTACGCAGACAAAAAAGTTGGGGGCGAGCCAAAGCCCGCCCCCGACAGGATATATGTGAAAGACCGACTTCGCCCCGCATTATCGGGGTCTGGGCCAGGCTCTCAGCCTTTTTACATTACGACATCCACGATGTGCTTGCCTGCGGAGTGCTTGACAATGTTGCCATCTATCTTCTTTCCATCGACGGTAATGGCCTTGACGCCCTTTTGCGCGCCACTCTCATTGCGCACATTTATGACGTACTCGGCACCGCGCAGACGACGAGTGACGGTGTAGCCCTTCATGGATGATGGGATGCAAGGGTCGATCTCAAGGCCAGCGTAGGTAGGCTTGACGCCGAGGATGAACTCGGTTACGGTGTACCAGTTCCAAGCGGCCGTGCCAGTGAGCCACGAGTTCTTGCCCTCGCCCGGGCGCGCGGCATCCTTGCCCGCCACCATCTGGCTGTAGACGTACGGCTCAACCTTGTGGAGATCCTGATCCTTTATGAAGGCGGGGCATATCTTGGCGTAATGCTCCCATGCGTCATTGCCACGGCCTACTACTGTCTCGCCTATGATGACCCAAGGATTGTTGTGGCAGAAGATGCCAGCGTTCTCCTTGTAGCCCGCCGGGTAGGATGAGATCTCGCCCATCTCGACATGATATGTGGTGAAGGCCGGCCAGTTGAGCACGATGCCATGCTCGCAATCCATATACTTCTTGACGGAGTCGAGCGCCTTGTCGACCATGCCCTCCTCCTTGCCAATGCCGGCCATGGTGCACCAACCTTGGCTCTCGATGAAGATCTTGCCCTCCTCGTTCTCCTTGGAGCCGATCTTGTTGCCGAAGAAATCGTACGCACGGAGATACCAGTCACCGTCCCAACCGTCTTTCTTGACAGCTGCGACCATATCATCGATGGCCTTCTGCGCGCGCGCCGCCTCGTCTTTCTTGCCTATTTGCTGGCACAGCTCGACATAGTCGCGGCCGCAGACGACAAAGAGACCCGCGATCATAAGGCTCTCGGCCTTGCTACCCTCGGTCTTGTTCTCGGTTGTCTGGAAGCTCTCATTGGGGTCCCAGCTGAAGCAGTTGAGGTTGAGGCAGTCGTTCCAATCGGCTCGGCCGATGAGGGGGAGCTTGTGGGGGCCGAGGTTGTTGACCACGTGGTCGAACGAAACGACGAGGTGTTGATAGAGGCTGACCTCGCTGCCCGGCACGTTGTCGAACGGGACAGGCTCATCAAGAATGGAGAAGTCGCCAGTCTCCTTTATGTAAGCCACAGTACCGAAGATGAGCCACATGGGGTCGTCATTGAAGCCGCCACCGATGTCGTTGTTGCCACGCTTTGTGAGAGGCTGGTACTGATGGTATGCGCTTCCGTCCTCAAACTGTGTCGATGCAATATCGATAATTCTCTCTCTTG
>CAKVCS010000301.1 GCA_934725785.1 uncultured Bacteroidales bacterium
GGCCTACGTCAGCCAGGCGGGGATGGGCTTCCGATACGAGGACCTGAGGCCGGTGTACTCGCTCAACCTCGTGAACGACGTCTTCGAGACGGGAACCGACGAGTGCATACACAACTACAGGATCGTCCGCGACAAGAGCACGGACAAGGTGATCGACGGGCTGTGCTTCACCTTCATCGAGCTGCCAAAGTTCACGCCCCACTCCATCGCGGAGAAGCGCATGACGGAGCTGTGGCTGAGATTCCTGACCGAGATAAACGACAGCACGAAGGAGGCCCCGGCCGAGCTGCTGGACGACCCCGAGATCGGCAAGGCCCTCGGGCAGCTGGAGATCTCGGCCTTCAACGAGGAGGAGCTGCGCAGCTACGACAGGTTCTGGGACCGCGTGAGCCGCGAGCGCACGCTGCTTGAGGGCAACTTCGAGAAGGGGGTGGAGAATGGCAAGGCCGAGGGCAGAGCGGAGGTGGCGAGAAACCTCATCGCCCTTGGCGTGGACTCCTTGACGATAGCCAAGGCCACGGGTATGGAGGCCGACGAGGTGGAGAGGATGAAGGCGGGGGAATGACGGCGGGAGAGGCCGCGCCACATACCACCTGTAGAAGCGGACTGACGCAAATAGACATACAAATGGCACATAGATATTGCCCATTTCCATGATAAAAATAGACGATAAGAAAGAGTGCTGTGGATGTAGCGCCTGTGCGCAAATATGCCCCAAGAACTGCATCTCGATGGTTGAGGATGATGAAGGCTTCCTGTATCCCAGCACGGATGAGAATTTATGCTCGGACTGCCACATTTGCGAGAAGGTGTGCCCGATGCAGACGGAGGAAAACAAGGCATACCGCCCACTAAAATGCGTCGCGACAATAAATGAAAACGACGATATAAGGCGCAATAGCTCATCAGGCGGGTTGTTCTACTCTTTAGCGACGTCAACCATCAAAAAGGGCGGGGCCGTGTTTGCCGTGGTATCTGATGACAGAGGTGAGGCAACCCACGCCAAGGCTGATAGCATAGACGGCATACGGCCGATGATGGAAAGCAAATACATGCAAAGCAGAGTGGGCTACTCTTTTCGCGGTGTCAAGGATGCATTGCGAGAGGGAAAGCATGTGCTGTTTGTCGGAACCCCGTGCCAAGTCGAGGGGCTAAACCACTTCTTGCTTGGAAAAACACCAGAGAACCTGATGACCGTCAACGTAGCCTGCTATGGCGCTCCAAGCCCTGGCGTATGGAGACGATATTTGAATGAGACTTTGGGCGAAAGCGAAAACAAAACAATAGTACACTTCAGGGACAAAAGCTCGGGATGGTGTAGCTACTCGATATTCCTCCAACGCGGCGACATGAAGATGAAGATGAAAGCTTCAAGGAATCCGTTTATGGCCTGCTTCTTCGGGGGAATGATAATGCGCCCTTCGTGCTACAATTGCCACTTCAAGAGCGGCGGAGGGCATAGTGACATAACGGTGGGCGACTTTTGGGGGGTGAACAAAAGCAGCCGCCATGAATTGAACGATGACAAGGGCATCGGGATTGCATTGATAAACACACCGAAAGGGATGGCCGCAATATCGGAATGCGACGGGATAAGAAGCGAAGAAGTGGCCTATGCGGAAGCAGTCGCCTGCAATGGCGGCTTCCAAGGCAGCGCAAATCCGCATCCGAAAAGAGACGCATTCTTTGAAATGCTACGGAACGGATGCTCAGTAAAACAGGCCTCAGACAAATTTTTCAAGAAGCCGCTGCACGTAAGAGCTTTACGTTTTGCAAAACATTTAATATCGCAAGTTCTTAGGCGCATCAAGTAGCCGACTTGCGGATTGCACACATACGACTAAGGAAATGCCCTTACAAACAGACAACAAAAGAATCGCCAAGAATGCCATACTGCTCTACATCAGAATGGCGTTCACGATGCTCATAACGCTGTACACAAGCCGCATTGTGTTGGACGTATTGGGGGTCAATGATTTCGGCATATATAATGTTGTTGGCGGGCTTGTCGCAATGTTCTCCATG
>CAKVCS010000302.1 GCA_934725785.1 uncultured Bacteroidales bacterium
GAAGAACAAGCCGAACAGGATGCCCACGGCCATAAAAATGAGGGCGAAAGCGAATATGGGATAGAAGCGCCCAATGACCTTGTCAATGGGCAACATTGTCGCCGCGATATAATAGACAAAGATCACCACGATCCAGAAGGTGGGCGTCGCCCAATCGGGCGTCATGCCGGCCAGAAGCTCGGCAGGGCCAGAGACGAAGACCGCGCCCACAAGAATCATGAGCACAACGGTGAAGACGCCGAAGACTGCCTTGGTCCGCCGCCCAAGGTAACGCCCTATAATCTCAGGGAGGCTCTCGCCATTATGCGCAAGGCTCATCATGGCCGCCACGAAATCATGGACAGCACCCGCGAAAATGGTGCCGAAGACTATCCACAAGTAGCTTGCCGTGCCGAACTTGGCACCCATGATGGCCCCGAAAATGGGGCCGAGGCCCGCAATGTTGAGAAACTGAATCATATACACCTTCCACGTCGGCAGAGGCATGAAATCGACGCCATCGGGATGCTCCATGGCCGGGGTCGGCTTGCTGTAGTCATAGCCCAAGACCCTCTCGACAAAACGGCCGTAGAAAAAATAGCCCACGACAAGAGCCGCAAGGGCAATAATGAAAGTTATCATCTCAAAACCTAATAATTGTAAACGCAAATATATGCAATTTACGCACCCATATTCTAACAAAAGACGGTCAAAGCGCCCCGCCCCGTTCAAAAAAGAGGAGTTCGAAAACCGCCGCCATATTTCGGGTGAATATTTATGCGTATTTTTGGCCTACATAACACTTTGCATCCAAAAAAAAAGCATGGCGGCGAGCAAATCATATTTAACATTCGGAGCGGAAAGCGCGATTGTGCTACTCTTTCTCATTATGGCGTGCACGGGTTACGCATCGGCGCAGAAGAGCGGGCCCGGGGAGGCAGGCGCGATAAAGGCGATAGGGGACGGAATAGGCACGAGCCTTGACGACTTTTGCAAAAGCACCCGAGCCACGGGGTTCAGCCCCGCTAAACTGGCTGAAGACGATGGGCTTACACTGGCGACCTTATCGGGCAAGGTCGGCAAATTGGGGAAATGCAAAGTTGTGACAGCCGCAAGCAAAGAGACCGGCATGCGAATAAGGCACGCGATGGTGTTCATGCACAGGCGCGACAGCTGGAAAGAGCTGGAGAGCGACTACGCAAAACTGAAAGGCCTACTAACGACCATATATGGGAAGCCGGAGGACAGCTCCGAGAGCTTCCTTGACGAGGAGCCGCAAGACGACGGAGGCAAGGTTGATTTGCTAAAAAAGGACAAGGCGGACTTCACGACAACATATGCGAAAGGCTCGCTCTCGGTGATGCTGAGCATAACATACACCGCAGAGCACGGGGCTCACGTCGGCATACTGTTCATAGACAAGCGGGTGTCCAGCGCGATACTTGGCCCTCTCGGCGGGCGTTAGCGAGCTATTGGCGCACGAAAGTCTCGTAGTGGAACGCCAGCCCCGTCTTGGGGTCGGAAAAGCATTCGGAGCGGGAGGCGGACTTCCAACCATCAAGAGGCGGGAAGAAAGCGTCGGCCCGTGGAAAGGCGAAATCGATGACGGTAAGCACCAACTCGTCGGCAACAGGCATAAAGGCGCGGTACACCTGCTCTCCGCCTATAACGAAGACCTGCGGCTCGGCACTCACGGCGCCGATAGCCTCATCGACCGAACGCGCGACCTCGACGCCTTCAACCTTAGCCACACGGGAGGCGAAGTCGTCGGAACGCGTCAGGACGATATTCCTCCTGCCTGGCAGCCTGCCTTTGGGCAGGGCGAGATTGGTCTTGCGCCCCATTATGACAGGGCAGCCCATTGTAGCCTCCCTGAAGTGCTTAAGATCCTGACTGATGTAGACGAGCTGGTCGCCATTGAGGCCAATGGCGCGGTTGCGGTCTATGGCGGCTATGAGAGATATTCGCATTGAGTATTATAGTGTTACTTGACGAGCACGCGCCACGAGCGTTTCCCTATGCGGACCGTGTAGGCC
>CAKVCS010000303.1 GCA_934725785.1 uncultured Bacteroidales bacterium
CGCAGCCCGCTGAGGCCGGCCGTCTCGACCCACCATATGGCCATTTGCGACATGTATGCCTGTACAAGGGGGTTCGCCATGTTGAGGTCGGCCATGGTCTTGTCGAACCACCCATCTATCGTCCGCCTGGTGTCATATCTCGACGCGTGGATGTCCGATGCCACCCCTGGCCGGTAGTTCGTCATCTCTGGTTTCCATGTCCACTCGTTGAACCACCCTGAGCATGGCGCGTCCGTCATCCACCGGTGCCGTGTGCCGCAGTGGTTCACCACGATGTCCATTATCAGCTTGATGCCCCATTGCGACAGGCTGGCCGACAGTTGCCTGTAGTCGTCCTCCGTCCCGAGCCGCGGGTCTATCTGGTAGTAGTCCGTCGCCGCGTAGCCGTGAAAACTGTCCTTCTCCATGTCGTTGGTCACGACGGGTGTCAGCCATAGGGCCGAGACTCCCAGAGCGTGGAGGTAGTCCACGTGCTGGCGCACGCCGCCAAGGTTGCCTCCGTGCCTGCCGTGGGGCAGCCGCCTGTTCTGTTTCTCTTTTAGTCCCTCGTCCGTCCCGCATCCGCTTTTTCTCGCGAAGCGGTCGGGCATGGCGAGGTATATGACGTCTCTTGGGGAGAGTCCGTCGCGCTGGACCGATTGTCGTTTCCTCTCCTTGACGCGGAAGTCCGCATGAGCCACTATTTTGTTCGCCATCAGCAGCTCAATGACATACGTACCGGCAGACGCGTCCCTGCCTATTGTCAGGTCTACGAACAGGTGGTTGGCGCTGTCAGTCTGCCTCACGCCTGTTATAGTCACGCAGCCTGCGGGCATGTGAGGGCGCGTCAGCCCCACGTTGCGCCCCTCGAGCATCAGTGTGACCGTAGGCTCGGCCATGCCAGTCCACCAGTCCGGTGGCTCTATGCGGTCGAGCTTGACCTCGCAGTCGCCGTTGAGCTTGACGACCAGCGGCTTGGGCATCTCGTCTTGTCTCTTCTTTGCCATATCAGAGTATCCTGACTGTCATGCGCACGTCTTTGCGCGGGCGCGAGTTGGCGTCTACGCTCATATCGTTGATTTTTTTCAGTACGTCAAGTCCTTCCGTGACCTCGCCGAAGACTGTGTATTCGCCGTCAAGTTGGGGAGCGCCGCCTATGCTGGTGTAGTCCGCGCGTTGCTGGTCGGTGAACTCTTTGTATCTGGATATGCGGAACTCCATCTCTATCCGGTCTTTGATCTCCTTCATGCGCCGTTTCCACTCGGCGGGGTCAGTCTGCTTTAGCGCGTCGAGCTCCGGCTTATACGGTATGTAGTATAGTTTGTAGAGGTTGTTCCTTATTGGGTTGTTTATGCTCTTCTCGTATTTTGTGAGGTATTCGTCGGTATACACTTGCCCGCGCACTATGTAGAACTGGCTTATGTCCGACGTCTTGAACACGTTCACTTTGTCCGGTTGGCGCGGTGCGCATAGTGCTCCGAATTTGTGGTAACATTTGGGCGAGAACTCGCTGTCTATGTTCACGGCCTCGTCTCCATACCCTATGTGCTGCCCCGGCTTCGCGTCGCGGCTGTCGGCCGAGCCGCCTTGTATCACGAAGTTCTTCACCACGCGGTAGAATAGGGTTCCGTCATACCGCCCCTCCTTTGCAAGCCTGATGAAGGCGTCGCGGTGACCGGGTGTCGCGTCGTAGAGCACCCCGCGCATGGTGCCCATGTTTGTCACTATCTCGAATCTCCTGCTCTGCGCCACGCAGGAGATGAACGCCGCCATCAGCAGGGCGGCGGCCGTGGCGGCAGCCCTGGCGAACGTTATGAAGTTTGTTGGTCTCACTCTTTCCCCTTTTAATTTTCCCCTTTGCCCTGTCACTCAATCTCGCGGATCACCATCCACACGTCTTTCCCCGGGCGCATATAAGGTGGCGTGACGGCCACCGACGCTATCGAGTCTATCACGTTCAGGCCTTCATACACCTCCCCGAAGACGGTGTACTCCGTGTCCAGGTGGGGGGCTCCGCCCTGCGTTTCATACACC
>CAKVCS010000304.1 GCA_934725785.1 uncultured Bacteroidales bacterium
CCGCCACGTCGGACCACATGAGCGAGACCGGGTAAGAGTCAATGATGTACGAGTCGTCGCCGCCGAAGCCGACAATGCCCCACCTCTCTTGCGCCAGCACCATGAGCACGCCCGCAATGAGGCCGAGCACGGCCCCGCCCACGGAGAGCATCCACCCCTCGAAAAGGAAAATGCGCGTGATGAAACCCTTGTCCGCGCCCATCGAGCGGAGTGTCTCAATGCTCTCCCTCTTCTCGAATATTAGCATGGACATGGAGCCAATGATGTTGAAAGCCGCTATGAGCGCTATGAAAAGCAGGATGGCGAAGGCCATAAGCTTCTCAACCTCCATCATCTTGAAGAAGCTCTCGTGCTGCATCCACTTGTCTTTCACCACGAAACGGCCACCAAGGCTGCGGGAGAGGCTCTCGGCGACGTCCGCCGCGCGATGGCCGTCCGCCACGCGGACGGATATGGACGTAACCTCGTCGCCGGCATATCCGAAGAGAGCGCGCGCCGTGCCGATGCCGGCGAGGATGTAGCTGGCGTCGTAGTCGTTCTGCTGCACGAGGAATGTGCCCCCCACCCTTGCCACGCGCTCGACAAAAGAGTCTTGCGGGTTGGCTATGTTGACCTTTCCATACCGCTTGGGGGCGTAAAAGACGACAGAGGGGACGAAGACCGAAGAGGAGACTCCGAGCTGGTCGGCAAGAATGGCCCCTATGACGCACTGGCCTGGGAGGAAGGCCCCCTCGAGCATTATGGAGTCTATGCTCGTTACGTCGTTATAGTTGTCGGCGACGCCCATGACCGAGGCTGGCACCTGGCGCTTCCCGTAGCGCACGAGCGCATTATCCTCGACAACCTCAGCCCACGCGGCCACGCCGTCCTCGGCCGCGAGAGCGTACAGCAGCGCGGAGTCGGCCACAAAGCTCTTGCCCTCGGCCGCCTCGATGCGCACATCGGGGTCGAAATTGCCAAAGAGCGTCGCCACCAACCCGTTGAGGCCGTTGAAGACGGAGAGCACAATGATGATTGCAGCCGTGGCTACCAGCACGCCGACAGCCGAGATGGCCGATATTATGTTGATGGCGTTCTGGCTCTTGTGGGCGAGGAGGTAGCGCCGTGAGATGAGCGTCTCGCAAGACATCCTGTCAAAGCTGTTGAGCTTGCTACTTGCGCGCCTTGACGATGAGGCCCGTGCCCACCTCGTGAGTCCCGTTAAGGTCGGCCATGTTGAGAATCAGGCACCATGGGAAGAAGATGAGGTAATATAGCGGCAGGATTATGAAGAAGAGCTTGGAGACCCCGAGCATCGATATGGGCCACTTCATAGACAGGACCCACGATATGTGGCCCGGCCTGCCATAGGAGTAGGCCGCCTCGACCTGCCCGAATCCCGCACTGCGCAGCTTGCCCTCAATATCCTTTATGTTGTATCCGTCGCGGACGTGCTCGTCAATGAAGCCGTGCGGGTGGTCGTGGTCGTGCTCATCGGCGTCGGAGCCCCCCTTGTCGGACGGTGTCGAGATGAGGAGCGTCCCACCCTGGCGGAGGCTCTTGTAGAAGTTGGCGAAGACCTGCTCGTCTTCGAGGATATGCTCCATGACGTCGACCGAGAGTATGAGGTCGTAGGAGTCGGGCCTGACGAACCTCGTCAGGTCGGCCTCCTCGAAGTGGACCCTCTTGGCGAGCCCGAGCTTCTCGAAGAAGCCGTTGCAGTCGGCAATCTGCTCGGCCTTTACATCGACACCCGTGACGCGGTTGCCCCTGTTGAGCATGGCGAGCCTGTGGGAATATTGCCCGAAGCCGCTTCCGGCGTCGAGGGTGTCGGCTGGCCGATTGCCGCGGGCTGCGTTCCACCGCCTAAGGGCGCGCCTGATGTGCCACGAGCGCAGGAGCAGGAGGTCGAGCAGCTTGTAGAAGACGATGCGCAGCCACGGGGTCTTGTTGAAGAAAGAGCCGAGTGTGCGCTTTATGGGGTCGTAGTGCATTGGTGTTCCGATGTGAATGTTCTGCCTTGGGGGGGG
>CAKVCS010000305.1 GCA_934725785.1 uncultured Bacteroidales bacterium
CCCCCACACGGGGCGGCGCAGCTGGACGGTGAGCGTGCCCTTGAACTCGTTGCTTGATATTTGCGAGGTTATGTTGAAGTTTAGGCTGCACTCTATGCGCTCGCGCATCTCGAATTTGTCATTGGTCCATACTTGAGCGCTAAGGAAGTCTTGTATGGCATTGCGCATATTGTCATAGATCTGCTTGTTTGTTCCCTGCACGGATGCGGACGTGACGCTGACGCTGCATTGAAGCTCCTGTGCCAGGACTGCTCTGGTTGACGCTATGGCGGACACTGCTATGGCAGTGAAGATAGTGAGTATTCTACGCATTTTCCTCTTTCGTCTTCATGATTCGCTCCAACGTGTCGGCAATGTCAGTGGCGACTTGGACTTTGGGTTTGAGCGGATAGCTTGTGGATGCCCCTGTGGCTTCTATTATGGTCACTTTGTTCGTGTCGACCATGAAGCCTGCCCCCTTGTCCGCCAAAGAGTTGAGTACTATGAAATCCAGGTTTTTGCTACTCAGTTTTCCTTTTGCGTTGCAAATCTCGTCCGTTGTCTCCAGGGCGAAGCCGCACAGAGTCTGCTTTGTTGTCTTTATCTTGCCGAGTTCCGCCGCGATGTCGGGGTTGGGCTTTAGCGTTATCGAGAATGTGTCGTGGTGTTTTATCTTCTGCTCGGCAGCCTCCGCGGGCGCGAAGTCGGCTACGGCGGCTGTCATTATGGCTGCGTCGCATTCGGGAAATGCCGCACGTGCGGCCTCGTACATCTGCATTGCGTTTTCCACCTTCACCAGCTTTATGTTCAGGTTGCGCGGGGACAGCTTCACCGGGCCTGACACTAATGTCACTTCAGCCCCTCTGCCAGCCACTTCCTCTGCTATGGCGTAGCCCATCTTGCCGCTTGAGTAATTGCCAATGAAACGCACAGGGTCCATCTTCTCATATGTGGGCCCTGCCGTCACGATGACTCTTTTCCCTCTCATCGAGCCGTCTCGCCTGGCGAAGAAGGTCTCTATCCTGTCCGCGATGTCTCCGGGCTCGGCCATACGTCCTTTGCCGCTCAGGCCGCTTGCCAGTTCACCGTCCGTGGCCTCAATTATCTCGACGCCTCGCTCCCGCAGGGTGGAGATGTTCTTTTGCGTGGCAGGATGAGCCATCATGTCAAGATCCATTGCGGGGGCGGCGAACACTGGGCACCGGGCCGAGAGGTATGTCGTGAGTAGCAGATTGTCAGCTATCCCGCATGCCATCTTTCCGAGCGTATTTGCCGTGGCGGGCGCTATGACGTAAGCGTCAGACCATATGCCGAGGCTTATGTGGCTGTTCCATTGGCCATTCTCTGGGTCGAAGAAGTCAACCACAATAGGGTTTCGGCTCACCGTGGCGAGGGTGAGTGGTGTCACGAACTGCTTGGCCGTCGGGGTCATCACAACCTTTACCTCCGCTCCGCGCTTTACGAATTCACGCACGAGGAAGGGCGTCTTGTATGCGGCTATGCCGCCAGTGACCCCGACTAATATGTGTTTGCCTTTTAGTTGCATATCTTTTGATGAGGTTCGCCATGGAGGGGCAGGCCCGCCCCCCGCTATTCAGAGCGTTTTACTTTTTTATGTATTTGCAGCGAGTACCCGAGGTTCCACTCAATGAAATCGGCTACGGTCAGCCTGTGCGCGTATATGTTCACGCCAGCGTGCAGCCCAATGGGCAATGTGTATTTGAGGCCAGCGCGCTGGAAACTGACATCTTTCTTTTGTCGCCAATGTATTCCCTTTGGCTGATGGAGGTAATAACCCATCTGGGTCACAATGCCGAGCTGGCCTATGCAGAACTCGTGAGCCGCGAATACGCCCCACGAGTAGCGCTTGCTCGCTGGGCCGAGGACAACCTCCACGTCTTCCCCCTTCGCGCGTATGTCAGAGCCTGTGAGCTCATCGTAAACTGCCGACAAGCCAATCCCATATTTCCCTTTGTGACAATACCTGTGCAGGTATTGGCATTGCAAAGTCATCGAGTTGTAC
>CAKVCS010000306.1 GCA_934725785.1 uncultured Bacteroidales bacterium
GGGACGCACGGCGGAGGCGTAAAGCCAAACGGGGCCTTGAAGTCGGGGTCGGTCGCCCACCGTCTGATGGCGTAGCCCGCGCCATGCTTACCGACCGACTCGGGCTCTTTCAGCATGGAAGGCTGGTAGTCCCAGAAGAAATTGGCCCTCGGCCTGCCGTTCGAGTCACGCGACTTGCTGAGCCTCCTCATTATGGCCTCCTCGGCCGGGCACAGAAGGCTGAAGCCTATGAAGGCATAGCGCACGTCCTCCTCGTCCCACTTCCAGCTCAACGGGTTCTCCGCCGCCTCACGCAGAAGCATGGCCGGATATACCATATCCTTCGCCAGCAAGTTCGCGCGGAACGTCGCGTACAGGCTTTCCATTCTGCGGAAGTCCTCGATGAACCTCCTGTGCACAAGCCTCTTGTCTCCCACCGCGTCCTCTTTCTCCTCAAACAATACGTGCCAAAAATCCTCAATAGCCCTCCGCTGCCTGTCGGACAGGTAGTCCATCTCGTCCGCCAGCTGCTGGAGGCTTGTTATGTTGCTGTATATGCTGGCCGGGTTTACAAGGCTTTTGTCAATATCGGAAAAATCGTTGATTATGATTCCCGCCCACGAGTAGAAGCTGTCAAAATCATGCCGGCGGATGTCGCCGCCGTCGCAACCGTCATTGTCGAAAGCCCGAAGCACATCTTTATACGCCCTGTAGAGTTCACACTTGAGCGTTACCGGGTCGGCTACGGAGAGGTCCGCGCCCTTGCGCAGCAAGTCGCCCAATGTCGTGACGCGCAGGCCGAAAATGACATTCGCCCCACCGGATTCCTTTTTCTCTCCCAGCAAGGAACACAACGCGTTGGAGAAAAAAACGCCCGAACGATGGTTGGGAAACACAAAAACGGTGCGCTCCCAGTCGGCAGGAGCGAGATTGTCAACGTAGTATTGCGCTACGGCGGATAGGAAGGATGCCACTTTTGCTACTAATGATTCAACAAGGTAAATATAGCCAAATTATCGTTGCAGCACGCGTTGCGGAAAGGCAACGGCCCCTGGCGGAATTACCCGCCAGAGGCCGCTAAGCATACGCAAGGAGCAGGTCCCCGAAAAGTTATCGGGACACGACCCCACTCGCATTGCCGCCCATCAACGACTTGACGTCATCGGCCGTTGAGAGATTATAGTCGCCCTCTATAGTGTTCTTGAGGATGGCGGCGGCCGTCGCATACTCAAGGGCCTTCTGGTTGTCATCCGGATACTCGCGGACACCGTAGATCATGCCTGCGGCGAAAGCGTCTCCGCAACCGACGCAATCGACAACATGGTCGATATAGTATATGCGCGAGGTGTAGAACTCGCCCTTGGCCGTGTAAAGCAGCCCTTGGAAGACATGGTGCTTAGCGTCAATGACATTGCGCAAGGCCACGAACATCATCTTGCAGTTTGGCGCCTTGCTCATCACCTGGGCGCAGAAGCGGCGGTGAGCCTCAACATCGTAGGCCTCCTTGTCGCTCCTTATGGCGAAGGGAACGGACTTGACGCCGAACGTCTTCTCATACTCCCCCTCCGTTCCGAACAGGATGTCGCACTTATTGGCAAGGACGGGCATTATGTCCTCCGGCCTCTTGCCATACTGCCACAAGTTCTTGCGGAAGTTGAGATCGCACGAAATGGTCAGCCCGGCGGCCGCGGCCTTGTCTATGGCGTCAAGCGTGACGTCGGCCGCGTTCTGCGAAAGCGCGGGGCCTATGCCCGACCAGTGAAACCACTCGGCATCGGCAAATATGTCACCCCACTTGTAATCTTCTTTAGTTGAGGTGGCGAAAGATGAGTTGGAGCGGTCGTACACAACCTTGGAAGCGCGAACTGAGGATGTATTCTCGTAGAAATACAGGCCGAGCCTCTCGCCTCCCTTCGCTATGTGATCCACCTCGACATCGTGCGACCGGAGATCCGCGACGGCCGCCCTCGCGATATCATTGTCGGGCAACTTGGTGACGAACT
>CAKVCS010000307.1 GCA_934725785.1 uncultured Bacteroidales bacterium
GACATCGACACTGCGCACCCTCGAGGCCGACGGCTTCGTGACGAGAAACGTATTCGCCGAGGTGCCGCCACGCGTGGAGTACTCACTCACCGCCCGGGCGCACTCTTTCTTCCCCGTCGTGGTGAACATGGTGAACTGGGCGCAGGACCATATGGAGGAGATACTGGAAGACAGGCGGCGGATGGCCTGACCAGACTCCAGGCAGAGCTACAGACGCGAGCGGAGCAGCGCCACGAGCCGCGACAGCAGATGGCTCCCGCCCGAAGACGACGCGCCCAAGACGGCGAAAAGCGACACGGCGAAAATGCACGTGGCACACACCATCGCGGCGAGAGACTCAAAGCAAGTCAGCGAGCATGGGAGGAGCGACATGGCGGCCGAGAAAATGACGGCGAGGGCCGCAGCCTCAGCAAGGCTAAGGGCATAAGCCCGCCAATAGTCCCGAAAGCCGCACCGCATGTTGACACGGAACAGGAAATAGGGCTTCCAGCCCAACACAATGACCACGAGGCTGATAAGCACCCCGGCCAAGATGCCCGCAAGCCCCCAATAACGGCCAAACAGGACGGAGAAGCCAACGTTGTGGACAACCTCGGCAAGAGCCGCCCACACATCGGAGAAACAGCCCTTGGCGCAAATGAAAGCCTCCACCGCGCTGCGCGAGACATCGATAAAGAGAATCAGGGAGAGCAACAGCAGCGGCACGCCACCCATGACATACTGAGAGCCGACCCACAGCGAGACGAACGGAGGAGAGACAAAATAAAAGCCAAACGCCGCGACCGCCCCTACGCAGACCCGGAGAGCAAGCAACTCGGCAAAGACAGCGAGAGAATGGCCGCGCGCCGAGGTGTGCAAAAGATTGCCGACACCCGCCTGCACTCCGCTGAACAGGCTCTCGATGAGCAAAGAGACCCCCGTGAAGATGAGCATGTAATTGCCATAGACACCGACATCGGCAAGCGAGGCATAGGCCAACAGGATGACGGAAGAGGACTGGCGGAGAGCCACGCCCGCAATGCGGTGGAACATCATCTGCCCCACCCTTGCGGCCACCTGCGGATACCGACGGCGCAAAGCGCCACCAGCCGAGACGGGAACCGTGAGATAAGGATGCCCGAGGCTCACAAAACGGCTAATGGCCACGGAGACGACAACGGAGCACACGACATTGAGTGCGAGCCACCACTCATAGCCATGGTCGGTGAAAGCGAGGGCGACGATCTGCAATACGGTGCGCAGGGCGTTAGGGACGCGCGTGGCAAGCGTCACCTTGTAGGCCTCCTGGCTGACCTCGAGCACAACCATCTTGTAATTGACAAAGAAGCCGAGCAGGGAGCCGAACAGATATACCGCGAAAGCCGCATAGGCATAGCCGAGCGGGAAAGTGGCATCGGGGAAAATGGCGGGGAAAAACGGCAGCATCAAGAGCGAGGCCACAGCGATGAAGAGCGCCACGCGGCGATACACCCACCCCTGGATGGCGACAAGCTCGGCGACGGCCACCCTGTCCCCGCTCGCCATTGGCCCGTAGAGAGACGAGGCTATGGCATAGCTGACGCCAAGCTCGGCAACATTGAGCAGGCCGAGGATGCCCTCAACCGACGTGTTGAGCCCCAGGAAGTCGACCCCGACATGACGGATAAAAACACCCCTCGCGACAAAGCCGAGGATGAGGTTCACCATAAGGAGCGAGGCCGAGTAGACCCCGTTGCGCAAACTCTTGCGCGAGCGCGACTCGTCCGCCATCAGCCCGCTCTTAGCCTATCATGCTTGGCGGATAGCCAAACGCCTTGGTGAAGCAGCGGCTGAAATACTTGGGGTCGTTGAATCCGACCTCGTAGGCCACCTGACTGACGTTGAGCCGGTTCTGCTTGTTGGAGAGGATCTCGCGGGCAATATTGAGCCTGTAGGTGCGGATGAAGTTGCCGGGGGCCTGACCCATGACGCTCTGCATCTTCTTGTGGAGCATGCTCTT
>CAKVCS010000308.1 GCA_934725785.1 uncultured Bacteroidales bacterium
CTAAGGGAGTGGGCAAAGACGTCAGAGCCGGGGAGTTCATTGAGTGCAGGGCGGGCTGCGGGGCTTGCTGCATATGCATATCGATCAGCTCGCCAATACCCGGCCACCCGCACGGCAAGCCCGGCGGCGTGAGGTGCGTAAACCTCACGCCCGACAACCGGTGCGCCATATTCGGCAGGGCCGACAGGCCGAGGGTCTGCGACGGATTCAAGGCGGAGAGGCTGTTCTGCGGAGACACAGACGAGGAAGCCATGGCGATACTCACAGCCCTTGAAAACGGCACGGCCAAGAAATAAAAAAGCGCACAGAGCGCCTAAAGGCAAAATCAGTAGAACTACGACCGAAAAGGCAGATGGCGCTTGGTAATTTTGCTTGCTAAACTATTCCGTGAAATGAAAGGACAATGGATAAACGGATGGCACAAGATAAACTTCGCCATCGGACTCGTCGGTATGATATACCGCCACAAATTGCGACAGGCCAGCCGCAACGTGGAGAAGGCGCAGGAGAAGACCCTCCGCGGCATACTTGAATATGCCAAGGACACCGTCTACGGCCGCGAACACGACTTTGAGGGAATCCTCAAGGCCAAGACCGCGGCCGAACTCTTCAAGGCCTACGCCGAGAAGGTCAAGATGAGCGACTATGAGGACTTCCGCCCATACATAAACCGCCACATGCACGGAGAGAGCGACATCCTCTTCCCCGGCAAGCCCAAGATGTACGCCACCACGAGCGGAACGACAAGCGAGCCCAAGTGGATTCCCATCACGCACAAATATTTCAAAGAGGTGTATGGCGTGATGAACAAGACATGGCTGGACAGCCTTATCCGTTGCAACAGGCACGCGTTCGCCGGCGGCGTTGTCTCCATTGTCGGCAAAGCCATCGAGGGCTATGCGCCGGACGGCACCGTGTATGGCTCCGTGTCGGGCGTCTCGTTCACGAACTGCCCGGACTTCGTCAAGGTTGTGTACTCCTCGCCTGCCGAGGTGTTCGAGATAAAGGACTACCGCGCCAGGTACTACACCATCATGCGCTTTGGCATTGAGTACAACTCGACAGTCCTTATTACCGCAAACCCGTCCACCATAGTCGAGATGCAAAACAACGTGAACGAGTTCTATGACGACTATGTGAAAGACATTGAGAACGGCACGCTCAAGGCCGACCTCGACATCCCCGAGCACGTCCGCGAGGCCCTCAAAAGCCGCATGCGCCCCAACGCCGCGCGCGCCCAGGAGCTCCGCGAGCTCAAGGCCAAGTATGGCACGGTGCTTCCCAAGCACTACTGGCCCGACATGGCCGTCGTGAACACATGGCACTGTGGCAACACGAAGATTTACATGGACAAGATACGCGACTCGTTCCCCGAGACCACCAAGTTTCCCGAGTTCGGCTATTTCGCGTCGGAGTGCCGCGCAGGCCTCGTGCTCAACGAGGGTGAGGACACCACCCTCTTTGCCCACATGCACTACTTCGAGTTCATACGAGAGGAGGACATTGACAACCCCAACCCCGAGTTCCTGCCGCTCAGCAAGCTGGAGAAGGGCAAGCGGTACTGCATGTACGTGACCACGTGCTCCGGGCTTTACCGCTACAACATGAACGACCTCGTCGTGGTCTCGGGCTTCTACGGCACCATACCGACCATACAGTTCGTGCAGAAGGTGAACGGCATTGTGACCCTGACGGGCGAGAAACTGCACGAGAGGCAGTTCATCAAGGCCGTGCACGAGGCAGAGGAGGAGACCAAGATGGCTACCAAGTTCTTCATCGGCTTCGCCGACCCGGAGTACTCCGGCTACCATTTCTACTACGAGTTCGCCGACCAGTCTACGACACAGGGGCAGGCCGAGGAGTTCACCAAAGTGGTCGATGCGCACTTGAAGAAGATCAACATCGAGTATGACGCCAAGCGCTCCTCATTCCGCGTGAAAGACCCCGTCACGCACCGTCTGCAAGACCACGCGTTT
>CAKVCS010000309.1 GCA_934725785.1 uncultured Bacteroidales bacterium
ACGTGCGTGGAGCAGGCGAAGAGAGAGAAGGAGCAAAGGTCCCGCCCGGCCGTCAAAAGAGACGTAGCCACAGAGAAATACGACGTAATATTTATCGGCTACCCCAACTGGTGGGGCGACTGCCCCATGGCCGTGTACACTTTCATAGAAAAGCACTCGTGGAAGGGCAAGACCATCATCCCGTTCTGCACCCACGAGGGAAGTGGGCTTTCGGGATCTGACAAAAACTTGCACACCGCGTGCACAGGCTCCAACATGCTCAGAGGCTTCGCCCTGCGTGGCACAACGGCTCAGAAAAACAGGGATGAGACCAGAACGGCCGTCACTAAATGGCTAAAAGGCATAGGGTTCTGATTTCGACGGCCCAACATATAGAATTAAAGTCGGATGGCAGAGAGTCTGCCATCCGACTTTGAATTAAAGCACCGATTGGAGTATAAGTCGGGAGTGTAACTGCTCACAGACTGCTACGTTGATTTGGTCGTCCATAATAGAAAGAGATGTGGAGATAAGAGGCTCACGACATCTTGACGTGAGCCAGGCTCTTTGCTTTCATCACGCCATCCTTCAACGTCTGCCGCTCCTCGCCGGGAAGTGCAAAATCCATAAACTTGTCGAACACGTACCCCTCAGCGAGAGCGGAAGGATGCGACATGTCTTCCGCATAAAACCTGTAGTCGCGGAGTTCGTCCATAAGAATCTCGTATGACGGGAAATAATCGACATTGCCTGCCGATCCGGACGCAAGGACCTCATCCACAGCGAGGAGAAGGGTCGACTTGCTGAGCTGGTTGCCATGCGCGCCGTCGGCTTTATGCCTGATGGGGCTGACGGTGAATATCACATCCCTCCCGTCGGAAATGCTCAACACTTGCCTTAGCGAATCTGAGCATTGCGATACGGTCAGACGGAAACGCGTAAACTCGCTCGCGACATGCTTGAGGCAATTGCCTACCACATATCCACGGGCATTGTGACGAAAGCACCACGCTGTGCCGAGAGTCACGATAAGGGTGCCACACTTCGCCCAATGCTCATGAGCCGCCTTGAGGCCCTGGTTTGCGCACTCGAGGAACTCCGACACTGAGGGGCGCGCATTGCGCGTATGGTGGAAGAATGAGCATACGCGCCCGTCGCCTGCCCCTATCTCTACGCAGTCTGCCTCTTCAAACGGGGTGGCCCTGTCGATGCGCCGCAAAGTGTCTAAAATGGAAAGCGGGTTGTACATGGTGCCCAGCGGGTTGACAAGGGCGTCGAATCCTACATCCTTCATCCGTCCCCCTACATTATCGGCGAAACAGCTGCCAAGGACCAGAAGAGGGCTTGCGAACGAGACCCCCACCCTGCCCTTGCTGACGTTTACCGGCGTGCACCACTTCATCTGAGCATTGCAATTTATCTGCATGACTGAATGACATTTATCGCCGAAAAGCCTTTATCATTGGCCACAGCGGAAAAAAGAATGCGCCATGCGACACGCACTGCCTACATTACCCTCGCCTATCACATGCGAGCTCAGACCTATGTACATCTCGTCTTGAGGCACACCCGAGGTGATGGAGTAGACCTCCACGCCGTTAACGCTCCACGTGAGCTTCTTGGCTGTCCACTCAAGAGAGTATATGAAAAAGTCGGACTCGGCCTTGACGTCCGCCACCGCCGTGAGCTTCTGCGAAGTGCCGACAGACACTCCCTTAGCTGATTTTCCGAACGTTGCGACACAGACCTCCTCATTCTTATCCGAGCTGAGCCACACACTTGCCACTACTGGCGACTTGACTCCCGAAACCTTGACCTTGAAATCGAACTTGCCGAACTTCTGACGGAATGCGGAGCCTGTGGTCAGGAGCGCCGACGTGGCCTCGAACTCCTTGGTTACGAAACCGAACGACTCAGGCGCCCACACTTTTCCCGAGACCTTTGCCGGCCTGGTCTGGATGTCAAGACACCCACCGGCAATCTTGGC
>CAKVCS010000310.1 GCA_934725785.1 uncultured Bacteroidales bacterium
CTGTATGACCAGAAGGGCGACTGCGACTGCTACGCCACCCTGATTGGTGCGATGCTCAAGAACCTGGGCGTGGAGTTCCGTTTCCGCATAGCGGCCTACTCCGCCGGACGCTACCAGCACGTCTACGTCGTGGTGCCGAGCGGCGACAGCCCCACGGGTTACTACGTCGTGGACCCCGTGCTTGACCAATGCTTTGCGGAGAAGACGCCGAGCAAGTTCTTTGACGTGTAGACACCCACACCACTTATCACGATGAACGTCCAAGTACTTGACGGAATAGACATACCGCTGCTGGACGGCGCGCAGGGAGCAGACGACCCCCGCGTATCACTGGCCCTGGGCCTCGTGGAGAGGCAGATGAGGCAAGACGCGGCGCGCGGCCGATACATATCCCGCGCCTCCGGCGGCTTTACGAACACAATGGGCGACGAGGCCGACACCGTCGCCGCGGGCTACGACTTTGCGGGCTTCGCGGGAGACGGCGGCGTGGCCGATGACGAGATGACCCGCCAATACCTCGTGCGGACAAAGAGCGTCGTGGACTCATGCCCGGGCATGGTGGCGGCATACCAGGACTCCGCAGAGCTTTCGGGCATGATAGGCTACGTGCTCGACAGGTGGGACACGCCCGAGCGCGAGGAGGCCATAGAGCAGATGGCGGAACGCGAGGAGCGCCTGATGGGCGCGGGGCTGGTGAACGCCAACATTGCGGGCGACTATGACGACCCGACTGCCGAGGACTACACCCTCGTGGACAATTACGACTACGACACGATGGCGGGACTGGAGGACTCAGCCCTTGACGAGGACTCCACGCCCGACGGCTACGAGACAGAATACGTCGAGGGGCTGAACGGGACGGTGCGCCAGCGTCTGAAAAAGGTATCCGGCGCACTCAAGGCACGGAAAGCCAACGCGGCGAGCATAGCCAAGGCCAAGACCCGCAAGAGCAAGGGCGGCCTGTTCGCCGCGCTGAGGAAGATGGCGGGCAACTCAAAGCTGACCGCCGAGGCGAAGGATATAGTGGCGGCCAACCCCGCCACGCGCAAGCTGAAAGGCCGACTGAGAAAGGCCGTGGGCCAAATGCGACGCACGCGCAAGCGGACCATCAAGGCGGGCGACACGGTGAAGACGGTCAAGTCAACCACAGCCACCTCGGTGAGCGGGCTGGGCGACATAGGCGAGACAGACCCGCAGGTGGAGGCGCTCCTGACGGGCTCCGACATGGAATACATGGTGAGCGGAGCCAACCCCATGGAGGCCTACAAGACATACCTGACGCGCACACGTGACGTATCCGCCTCCCGCCCCGACCTCTTTGACAGCCCGGAAGAGCAGACCGCCACGGTGGCGGCTTGCGACGCCATACTGAGGGCGTGGGGCAACAAGGCTCTGCTTGACTCGGTGCTGACGCGCATGGAGGCCGACGGCTCGGTGGATGGGCTGGGCGGCGACGAGGACGGCCCGCTGAACGGCCGACTGCGCAAGAGGCTTAGGAAGCTGGGCAAGAAGATTAAGAAGGCCGTCAAGAAAGTGGGGACAGCGGTGAAAAAGGCCGTCAAAGCCGTGGGCAAGGGCTTCAAGAAGCTGGGCAAGGCAATAGCCAAGGTGGCGAAGAAGGTATGGAAGTTCATAGTGCGGTTCAACCCGCTGACGCTCCTCATCCGCGCAGGCATCCTGGCCGTCTGCCGACTGAACATGTTCAAGATAGCGAACAAGACGTACCCAGGCAGCCTGGACAAGGCCACGGCACTCAAGAAGGGCATATCGGAGGAGGAGTGGAAGAAGAGCAACGAGAGCTACGGCCACCTGAGAAAGGCCTACAAGGCTATTGGCGGCAAGGAGAGCAAGTTGAAGAAGTGCCTTGAAAAGGGGTGCAAGAAGAAGTGGAACGGCGTGGAGTATCCCGAGTCGCAAGCCGATATCGAGGCCGCAAAGAAGACCGCTCAGAACACTAACG
>CAKVCS010000311.1 GCA_934725785.1 uncultured Bacteroidales bacterium
GAGGCTGGCGCTTCTGTCGTGGGTCAAGTGTCCACCGACGGGTATACGTTCGACAGCTCGGCCTCTGCGGTCGATGGCAAGTTCGTTGGTCTTGCGATTGATGAGGTTAACGAGGGTGACAAAACTGACGAGCGTATCAACGCATGGGTAGCTTCGCTCGGGCTTTAGCCTGATTGTAGGCCCTCTTATTCAATTTGGTCTGACTGTAGATGTTTTTAGCAATGGCAAGCGAGAACGCGGCGTATATGGTTCTCAGTAACCATATTTACGAGTTTCAAAAGGGCGTGCGCAATCTTGTTCTTTTCACCTTGCGCAAGGAGTTGGCCTCTTCTGCCGTCGAGCGGCTTAACAGGCTTGGCATTGACAACCTTGTGCAAGAGGCTGGAGATGCTAACGTGAACATCTACTTCGGGCGGCCGCAGTGCATCAAGGCGGTCAGTCGTTTTGTATCTCGTCCGCTCTACGACCTTACGCCCGAGGAGGATTTTATTCTCGGCGCGCTGCTCGGTTATGACATATGTTTGCAGTGCGAGCGGTATTGCGACAGGAAGAAGGCGGTAAGTTAAGTCTCTCCCGTCTCTTCCTGTAGAAGAGTTACCGCCTCCCTTTTCTTTTGAGGAATAAGGGAGGCGGTCTTTTTTTCTTGTTTTTGGGCCGGAGCTGGCTTACATGAGTCCTTGCTTCTTTAAGGTTTCCATTAATCGTGCGCTGAAAGACTCGCTCGCCTCGCGTGGATAGCGGACCTCCGAGAATACTTGGGCCAAGTTCTGCTTGCCGTTTTCCTCGACGAATTCTTTATTCTGCGGGTTGGCTTCCTTTTCTGCGTGCAAGTCCCTTATTTCGTCTTCCGTATAGTCTTTATACATGTCGCTGTGAACCACTGCTTTCACAGGGAGGCGTTCTGTCATCGAAGGAGTCTCGTCCGGATAACCTATTGTCAGCGTCACGAGCGGGAATACGCCCTTCGGCAGCTTTAGCGCGTCTATTATCATGTCCGGGTTGTAGGTCGTTGTTCCCACATAGCATATTCCGAGACCCTCCCCTTCGGCTGCGAGTGCCATATTCTGTGCGACAATGGTGGCTCTAACGGGATATATGGTCGTATCTGTAGAGTTTACGGCATTGGACCGCACCCACTGCGCACTGAGTACGGGAGAGCCTCCGCTTTCATGGGTGTGGTACATTGTATGCGCATACTCAGTCTTCGCATTCATATGTAACCTTGGCCGAGAGATAATAAAGGACATGGAAGACGTGGAGGGCGACACTAAGGCCGGATGCCACACGCTGGTGATAGAGCTCGGGCCGCGATACTCAAAGATTGTGGTAACCCTGATAGAATGCGCACTACTAACAGGCTGCGGGCTCGCGTTGAACAACATTCCGAGCTGGATATCAATGACGAGGCCGACATCATTCTTCATAGCACTGATAGCGATGCCGACCATAGCCCTTTGCATACTCGTCTGGAAAGGCGACAAGCGGGAAGACATGCACCGCGCGTCAATCCTAAGCAAAGCCATCATGGCGGCAGGAATGCTGTCTGTCCTATTCTTAAACTAAGATATACTTCAAAAAAAAAGAATTTAGAATGGAAAACGCACCTCTTTACGCGCACAGGACCATAAGGAAATACAAAAAACAGCCTATCAGTCAAGAGACAATAGACAAGATAGTAGAGGCTGGCATTCGAGGCTCAAACACTGGCAATATGCAGCTCTACAGCATAATCTTGACAACAAGCGATGACGTGAAACGCAGCATCGCCCCCGCCCACTTCAACCAGCCAATGATAACGACAGCCCCCCTTGTGGTGACGGTTTGCGTAGACGTGAACCGAATGAGCAAATGGTGCGAGGTAAGCAAGGCTGACCAGGCGTTCAACAACCTCGAAAACTTCGTGACCGCGTCGATCGACGCCACCATTGTCGCACAGAATATGGCACTCGCAGCCGA
>CAKVCS010000312.1 GCA_934725785.1 uncultured Bacteroidales bacterium
GTCTCAAGCTCCATGATCACGACATTACTGTTGAAAGCTTGTTCTGGCTTTTCGGGCAGTGGGTTACCGATTGCGCATTGGCCTCTGCGGTCGAGGAGGCTTTCCCCGCCCGCTTCGGTTGGCGCCTTAAGTCCAAGTTGCGAAATGAGCCATATGACAGCAGGTGGCGCGATATGAAGGGCGCGCTGCTGTTTGGCAAAGGGAAGTTTGAGGAGGCTCTCGCAGAGTATAGGGAGGGCCTTAAAACGGCGAATATCTTCGAAGCCATGGCGTGTCAAAAAGGGGCGTACGATTGCCTGTTGGCCATGAGGCGGTTCCGTCTGGCCCATAAGCTGCTCACTATTGAGTATGAGGCTGACACGTCAGCAAATGTCAGTGCTTTGCAAAGGCTGTGCAACATCAACCGTATCCTTGGGCTCGACTCCTACTCGTTGCAGAGCAGGCTGGCCTCCTCCCAGAAAGATTATTGCCTGCCTCAACTTGTCCGGAGCGAAAATGCCGACATAGTGCGCCGCGCCATAGGAATAGCCACGGCGTGCATGCAGACCCCGTCGCCGATGGTTGGGACGTTGTCTCTCCGGGCGGTAGCCTATGGTGCAATCGGTGACAGCGTGGCCGCCGCGCAGGACGCGAAGACCTGCCTCGTGGAGTATTCTCATATTCTCGACCCCGAAATGCTGTCCGTCGCCAATGCGACATATGCCAATAGCGCCATTCTCGCCCACGCCATCCTGCGCCACGATGACGCCGAGGCGGCCGACGCCTGCAAAAACGGGGCAGCCCAGCGGACGGCACGGGCCGACTACTATTACGCCCTCTCCTGCCTCAAGGCGAGGCAGGGGCGTGCCGACGATGCCGTTGCCTTGCTCGACTCCGCTTTCCGATTCGGATTCTATGACTACGAGTGGATGTCGCGCGACCCGCTTCTCGCCTCTGTCAGAGACTCGCGGGCTCTCCGCGACAGGATTAGCCGCTGTGCCAAGGATGTCGAGAGTGAGCCTGAGCCTGCCGTGCGCCACCTTGACATCCCCTGCCGGTTTGAGAACGGCGCGGTCAAGATGAAAGGGCTTGTCAACGGGTGCAGCATGGATGTGTATTATATCCCGGGCTCTGTCGGCTTGACCATAAGCGAGGAGACCGCCGGCTTCCTCCGAAAGAACGGCAAGCTCCGGTTCATAGGGAGGAAAGACGGGGAGCTAGCCAGGCTCGATGAGGTCAAGGTTGGCGAGCTCGTGCTGAGGAATGTGCAAGCCGTAGTCTTAAGTCAGAAGGAGCCCGTCAAGTTAGACTACTACACGCTCCTGCAGGCGGGGTTCGCTAAGCCCGACAGGCGCAGGGGGGTCTTGTCTCTCTCATACGTGGATTTCTGACGCCCCGCAAATTTCAAAAACTATGATTACGCAAACTAACAACGTCTCTCTGCGATGACAAAAAATATCAATCTGCTGTCTGGCCTGTTGGCCCTTTTCTTCGCCATTATGCTGCCAGCCTTGAGCGCGGCCCAAGAAGCCGAGAGCGAATTTATGCGGAGCGCCATTGAGTGCTACAAGTCTGGTGACAACGCCAAGTCCCTGTATTATGTCGGCAAGGAAATCCGGCGCAATCCTACCAATGGGCTGGCCCATCTTTACGAGGCTAAAATCACATCGAGCTATTCGTTGGAGCGGGCCATAACCGCGCTTACCAATGCGTTGACCTATATACCCGAGTCCGACGAGGAGAATTACGAGGATGCCGTCATCCTGCTATCTGATTGCATGCGAATGGCGGACGAACCCGCTCAAGCCGCCAAAGTACTGGACGAGTACCTGACGCGGCACGAGTCTTACCAGGCTCTCTATTGGAGGGGGCATTACGCCAGCACCCTTTGCCCTGACAACAATGTGGCCATTGGCTATTTCAACAGGGTTATCGAGCTGACCGACGATGATGTTTGGAAGTCGTATGC
>CAKVCS010000313.1 GCA_934725785.1 uncultured Bacteroidales bacterium
CTCACGACGTGGCTCACCCTCAGGACCGCCTCCTTGCGCGCGTCGGTGATGTTGTGCCCGAGCAGGTATATGGTGACGATGTGCAGCGGCCTTCCGTCCTTGTCGCGGTTGGTGTCGTCGGCGTACTGCGACGCGAGGTATTTCCTGAACCTCATGACCTCGTCGGCCTCCTGTGCCCTCTGCAGCTCTACGCAGACCTCTACAGTCCGTCCGTCCTCCTGCTCGACCTCCGCGCTGTAGTCGAGCCTAAGCAGGTGCAGGTCGTTCAGCTTGGCGTGGATTACGTCGTTCTTCCTCTGCCTGATGCTTACGATTTTCCGCCCCATCAGGCTGCCAATTATCACTCGGCTGACCCTCTCGTCGGCCATGAGGTACTTGAACACCTCGTCGTATGTCGGGTTCGCTATTATTGCCATGTGTGCTTTGTCGCTGCTTTGTCGCAAATATATGAAACTCTTTCCGCTTATGCCATAGACTTTTGCGTCCGCCTGTGGCGCTATTTTCCCTTTATGTGTGTTTTCTCGGAACTTTATGCGACTTTTTGCGTATATCGCATACGATGTAAATTTTCTAATGTCAAGCTTCGAAATAATGAGCGATATTTTTTACATAGGTCAGGACGACCCGGAGACGCGCCTTTTCGAGTCGCAATATAAGGTGCCGGACGGCATGTGCTACAATTCGTATGTCATCCTCGACGACAAGGTCGCGGTCATGGACACATCCGACCAGCGTACCATGGGCCCTTGGCGGGACTCTCTCGTCAAAGCTCTCGGCGGGCGCAAGCCCGATTACCTGGTTGTTCACCACTTGGAGCCGGACCACGCCAGCGGCATCTCGGAGTTCCTCACGCTCTACCCCGAGGCCAAGATTGTTTGCTCCGCCCGCGCTGCGCAGATGATGCCGCAGTTTTTCCCCGCCACTGATTTCTCTTCACGCGTCATCGCCGTCAAGGAGGGCGACACTCTCGCCCTCGGGCGGCACACGCTCCGCTTCATCATGGCGCCCATGGTCCACTGGCCTGAGGTCATGGTGAGCTACGACGCCGCCGAGCGGACGCTCTTCTCGGCCGACGCGTTTGGCAAGTTCGGCACGAGGTGGGCCGCCCCCGACGACTGGGCCTGCGAGGCAAGGCGATACTATTTCAACATCTGCGGCAAGTACGGCCAGCCCGTCCAGACGCTCTTGAAGAAGGTTTCCGCTCTTCAAGTGGACCGAGTCCTCCCGCTCCACGGCCCCGACCTCGAGGGTGACGCGCTCGCCGAGGCGTTGCGGCTCTACGGCATCTGGAGCTCCTATGGTGTCGAGGCGCAGGGCGTCTTCATCGCCTACGCTTCCATCCACGGCTGCACCGCCGAGGCCGCCAAGAGGTTGGCGGATATCATTCGCGCCAAGGGTGTCAAGGTCTCCGTCTCCGACCTCTGCCGCGACGACCAGGCCGAGGCTGTCGAGGACGCGTTCAAGTATGGCAAGATGGTCCTCGCCGCGTCAAGCTACGATGGCGGGCTCTTCCCGCCTATGTACGACTTCTTGCACCATCTCCAGATCAAGGGTTTCCAGAAGCGCGAGGTGGCCTTCGTCGAGAACGGCTCGTGGGCGCCCGTCGCGGCCCGTGAGATGGCCAAAATGGTGGCCGAGATGAAGGATGTCGCCGTCAAGGGGCAGACGGTGACCATCCGCGGTCGCGTGAGGGAGGACGACGTGCCTGCCCTCGAGGCCCTCGCCGACGCCATTTTGGCATAGTTGTTGCCCCTCTGTCAAGCAAATATAGGTCTGTGATAATTTGTTGGCGCGTCCGCCTGCTCTCGTTCAGAGCGGGGCGGACGCGTCTCTTTTTGAGCCTATCCCTTTCTTGCCTATCTTTGCCGCGAGGGGCGTCGGCCCCTGTCTATTTCTAACTTCCCATAACC
>CAKVCS010000314.1 GCA_934725785.1 uncultured Bacteroidales bacterium
GGCAAGGAAATGACCGTCCGCCCTGAAGATTTGCGCGAGGGGGACACCGTCATTGTCCGCCCTGGCGAGAAGATACCGGCCGACGGCACGGTGGAGAGCGGCAACAGCAGCCTCAACACAGTAGCCCTGACTGGCGAGAGCGCGCCAAGAGAAGTGGGCCCCGGCGACCAGGCCCTGTCGGGCTGCGTGAACACTCACGGCGTGCTGACCATCAGGGTCGACAAGGCTTACGCCGAGAGCACGGCCGCCAAAGTCATGCGGCTTGTCGAAGAGAGCAACGAGAAGAAATCGCGCAGCGAGACCTTCATAGCCCGCTTCGCCAAAGTATACACCCCAATCGTCGTGGCGGCCGCCATCATCGCGGCCTTCGTACCGCCATTGGTATGCGCCGGCGGATTCGCCGCCAACTTCACAACATGGCTTGGCCGCGCCCTGACGTTCCTCGTAATATCGTGCCCTTGCGCCCTCGTGATATCCGTCCCCCTGACATTCTTCGGAGGCATAGGCGGGGCGAGCCGCAAAGGCATACTGATAAAGGGGGCCAGCTATATAGACGCCCTGGCGAGACTCGGCACAACGGTGTTCGACAAGACCGGCACGCTGACCGAAGGCCGATTCTGCGTGACATCCGTGTGCCCGAGCGAGATATCGGCAAAGGAGCTGCTGCACCTGGCCGCCCACGTCGAGAGCTTCTCCACCCACCCCATAGCGATGTCGCTCGTCGAGGCGTATAGGAAAGACTCGCCAGACGGATGCCACAAGTGCGAAGTGGCGGACGTGAGCGAGGTGGCCGGCCACGGACTGACAGCCACAGTAGCCGGCCACCGCGTAGCCGTGGGCAACGCGAAAATGATGGCAAGCGAGGGCGCGACCATCGATGACCACAACCATGCTGGCACTGTCATACACGTAAGCATCGACGGACGCTATGCGGGCCACATAGTGGCGAGCGACGTGGAGAAGAGCGACGCGCGAGAAGCTATTGGCGCACTGAGCAAGAGATTCGGCATAAAGACCGTCATGCTGACAGGAGACCGCGAAGGTGCGGCCCGCGAGGTGGCCTCGGGCCTTGGCATTGACGAATGGCACGCCGACCTCCTGCCGGCCGACAAGGTACGCCACGTTGAGCGCCTGATGAAAGAGGGCCGAGCGGGGAGCACCCTCGCCTTCGTGGGCGACGGCATAAACGACGCCCCTGTGCTGGCGCGCGCTGACATAGGCATCGCGATGGGCGCAATGGGCTCCGACGCCGCCATCGAAGCGGCCGACGTCGTGCTGATGGACGACAAGCCGGGCAAAGTGGCGACGGCCGTGGGCATAGCGAGGCGCGTCGAGGGCATAGCGCGTCAGAACGTGGCGTTCGCCATCGGCGTGAAGGTGGCCGTGCTGGCTCTCGCCGCCCTGGGCGTTGCCGACATGTGGATGGCCGTCTTCGCCGACGTGGGAGTGACGGTACTTGCCGTCGTAAACGCCATGCGCGCGCTAAGGTAGCGCGCACGCCCCCACCCCGCAGGCATTGCCCGACCCGCGCACGCGGGGTATTTTCTGCTTGCGATAAAAAGATATACCTTTGCCGCCAGTTGGCGTTGGCACGCGCGGCCGGCAATGACGCGAGCCAAAGCGAACCACCCAACCACCACAAAGGAAAAGGTACAGGAGGCATAAATGAGGCTCGACAAACTGAGCATAGTGAACTACAGGAACATCGGCGCGGCAGACTTGAACCTGTCGGCCGGTGTCAACTGCTTCGTTGGCGAAAACGGCGCGGGAAAAACCAACATACTCGACGCCATCTACTACATGTCTTTCTGCAAGAGCCTCTCCGGCCTCGCCGACTCGATGAACATCCGCCACGGCGAGCCGTTCTTCGTCATCCAGGGCTCCTATGAGGCGGAGACGGGGCGCGA
>CAKVCS010000315.1 GCA_934725785.1 uncultured Bacteroidales bacterium
GAGTAAGAGTCGGGAAACTGGTCATTGCCCTCGGGCTTGAAAGCGAACATTTCGCAAGGCTTTTCGGCCTTGTATGTGTTGACGGCCTCGGCATGCGCATCATTGGCGCACGTCATATTGGCTGAGACCTGCGAGTCGCCTGTCGGGTTCGCCACAACCTCGCTTGCGTATTTCGCCTTGGTCGTGCCATCCAGATATTGCAAGCCGTTTATGTAGTCGGTGACCATCATGGCGTGGCGTGCGGCAACCTGTTTCCATTGGTCAGACAGCTCCTTTCGTGTCGCTGGCGTAGGCTCGCTGAAGGCCTCCGGAGCCGCCATCGTGGCATCGTCCGCCGCATCGTAGGCAGTGGTGGCATCGGCATATGCTGTTTGAGCAGCCTCGGCGTTTGCCGCCACCTGGTCATCATTATTGGGCGCGCCATACACGCCGTACGCCCCTCCGTCTATGCCATAAGCGTTCGCAAGTGCCGATATATATTTAGTAACCTTGGCCGCATGAGCGTTGGCCGCGGTCCCCCATTTCTCGTTTTGTTTCTCGAAAGTGTGGTCAGTCGGGAATTTTGAGCCATCGTCAAGCGTCATCTCACCCATCTCTGCTGGCATGCCATTGTCGTATATGGGCTTGGCGTTATCATACGCCTTTGAGGCGACCTTCTGATTGGTGTCGACGCCGGTACGGCTCTCAGGCGCGTCTAAGACGTTCTTTGCGTACTCGTCTCCGTTTATGCCGAAGCTCTTAGCAAGGCTCTTTATGTATTCTTTGACCTTAGCCGCATGCTCTTTCGCATATTCAAGCCACTTGCCATGATTGTCGGCCACCTCTGCTTGCGCCACCCACTTCTTGGCGTTCTCGCGCGTCTTCTCAAGCAGAGCCTTCGCGTCTCCCTCAAACTGGCTGCTGTCGTTCTTGCGCAGTCTGAAGCGTTTGAACTCCACGTAGTCGAACCCTTTTACAGAGTCCACCTCGCTGGCAGAAGTGACAAACACCACGCAGAAGTCGTTTGCCGACCTCGCGCCGCTTATCTTGACCTCTGACAAGTTGACGTTCATGTTGACCTCCAGAGCTACGTCCTGCCACTTGTAGCGGTTGACGTTGTTGGGGGTCGATGTGCAAAAAGGGAGAACTGGCACGTCCTGCATAATCTGCTTGCCATCCACCGATATCGAGATGGTCTGCAATCCGCCTGACGAGTACTCGAACAATCCGCCGTTCTTGTCTTCAAAGAAAACGTGCGATATGCTCTTTACGCCCATCGGCGTGTTGGTCAGCATTTCACAGTCTGAAATAGGGACGCTCCAGAACATTATTTCTTGTGTCGATTAATTTTTTGTAATAAAGGGGCGGCACGGCGGCGAAAGCACGCCGCACCGCCCGGGGCTATATGGAGATAAGCAAAACTCGTTGCCTGAGTCTCCATTTCTGGCATGGCAAGGTTTAGGCCTTGTTGGTCTTCACGCCATGGAGAACAAGTCGCACCGCTACGCCCTTGCCGTCGGTCGAGTAGGCCTTGGGCAGATAGAGAGTCGGCGTGATGTCGGTGAGAGGGAGGAGGAACTTGGGGCATTCCATTTTGACATAGCCCTCAAGGCCGTTCTCCGCATGCCCATTGGTGCGGAAACGCTGGAGCGAGGAGCGCGGGATGAGAATCTTGTCGCCATTCTTAAGCTCAAGCTCGCCGTTGGCCATGTTGGCGTCAATCGCCTTGAAGTCGGCCGCCATGAGGGAATCCTCGTTGCCGTCCTTGACTTCTGCCATGAGGAGTTGCACACCTGTGATGAAGGCGTATGTGTTGGCCTCAAGCTTGCGGTCGTTGATGTTGGTGATGCCCACCTTCTTGCTGTCTGAGCTCTGCATGAGCTCTATGGTAGTGTCGGCCGCCAGGTAT
>CAKVCS010000316.1 GCA_934725785.1 uncultured Bacteroidales bacterium
CGGCCGAGGCGAACGGATTCCTCTCCGCCGACACGATGGTCGTGAGCTCCGCGGCCCGCCCGCCCATGGGCATTGAGGGCTCTGAGCATATATCCGCGCAGCAGAAGATTTTCTTTGATCCTTGCAAGTCGCTGTCTTTCCTCGCCTATGGCAATTACTTCTTTATGAACACCTACGACCTTGTCCAGGATCTGACGTTCAGCCAGTCCGAGGACTGGACTGTGGGGGGCAAGGCCTATTGGACTTTCAAAGATTGGTTTAAGCTCACCCTCAGCATGCACGCCGACTTCTATGAGCGCTACAAGCGGCACGAGAGGATTGACTACCGCATCAAGGTCTACGACAGCAAGATCCTGCAGCCGCGCCTCACGCTGTCTTCCAAGTTCTGGGATGGGCACGACATCATATTTGGCGTTGAGCACATTAGCGATGACCTCACGTCCGACCGCTTCAACGGCGACGCGAGCCACACCATGAGGAGGCGGACGCTCCGCGAGACCGAGTATTTCCTGCAAGATGAGTGGGCCATTTCACCGCAATGGATGTTGTCGGTGGGCGTGCGCTCTAATTTCAGCAAGGCTTTCGGCCTTATGGCAATGCCCAAGGTGGCCGCCAAGTGGACGGCCTCGACGCGGTGGGCTTTCCGTGCAAACTATTCGATGGGCTACAGGTCCCCCTCCATCAAGGAGCTGTTCTTCAACTGGGACCACCTCGGCATGTTCATGATTAAGGGCAACGAGGCTCTGCAGCCCGAGAGAAACAACTATTTCAGCCTCGGGGCCGAGTTCTCCGACGACAACTTCTTCCTGTCGGCCAACGCCTACGCCAATCTTTTCCGCGACAAGATTGAGGGGGTCTGGCGAGTCTACGACATGCAGTACAATTTCGAGTACACCAATCTCAGCAGCCAGCGCATGATCGGGGTGGAGGCCATCATGCGTTGGCACTTCTTGGAGCATTTCACACTCAACGGTACTTACTCCTACGTCAACGTCTCCACCCTCGACGGCGTGAGGGTCAACACCACGTCACCGCATGCGGCAACGGGAAGCATAGACTACAGGCTGTCCAAGCGAAACTACCGCCTCGGCGTCATGTTCTCCGCCTCTTTCATGGGCGCTAAAAGGTTCGACGTGCAAGACCGACTTACCATAGGCGAGGCCAGCCGCGACGCCTATTTCCGTTGCGAGCTGCCTGCCTACGCGCTGTGCAATGCGTCCGTTTCGCAAACCTTGTTCAATAAGGTCAAGATTTCGGCCGGCGTGGACAATGTGTTCAACTATGTGCCGCGTACTCTCGGGTCCGGCATCACTGTCTTTAACGTGCCAGCCACCCCGGGCGCGCGTTTCCATGCTCAGCTCGAGGTTTTGGTTGATGAAGTTGTAAGGGCTTTGAAAAGAAAGGATTAATGGGAATGAGGAGTTTTATGGCGCATCTTGCGGCCTGGATTGTGGCGTCGGCCCTCGCCGCTTGCGTGGAGTATGACGCTGAGCCGTTTTCGGGCCATCGGCTGCCACGCGCCACGGGCTACAGGAGCGGAGTGTCCAACGACTGGCTCTACGTCAACCTGCGAACGGGTAAGGTTTATAACGAGGCCGCTCCCAATTGCGACATACGCGAGGGCGCGCAAAGGTCCGACGAGGCTGTGGCCCTCGACTGGGATTTGGCTTTCTGCGGCTACCAGCTCAGGACGAACAGCGGCACGAGCGGCGTGGGCGATGGCGGTGCTGCCGATCTTGGCTACGGGGGCTATGACGGCTGGACGTCGCGAGAGCAGGTCGAGGGGCTGACTTTCACTGCCGACGACTCGGCCTCGGTCTCCATCGTGTACTCTACGGCCGATTGGACTTCGCACCTGACGCAATTGGCAAAGGAGGGGCG
>CAKVCS010000317.1 GCA_934725785.1 uncultured Bacteroidales bacterium
ATTTATGCCATAAGCGATCTAAGGGCCGACATGAGCTTCGTCCAGATATACGGACGGTTCATATCGAAACAGATTGTCGGCGAGGGAAGCAGAAAGAGGCTCACCGCGCAATTCGCAGACGACACGGGAGTGCTTGAAATCGTATGGTTCAAGGGGATAAACTACGTAACAGACCAGATAAACGCGACAGACCACTTCCTCCTATTCGGCAAACCGACAAGTTTTGGCGGCCGCATAAACATGGCGCACCCAGACATGGAGCGGGAGCCTGACCGTGCGAAGTTCGTTGGCAAGCTGATGCCCGTGTATAGCTCGACCGACAACATGAGGCGTTGCGGCTTATCGAGCAAAGTGATGCAAGGCATAATAGCCAACGTATTCGCCGACCTGACCCTCGGCGGCATTGCCGAGACCCTGCCCGCCGACCTGACGTCGAGGCACAACCTGATGAGCCGCGCGCAAGCCTTGTGGACAATACACAACCCGACCGACCTGCAGACCCTGGAGGAGGCTCGCTTCCGGATGAAATTCGAGGAGCTGTTCTACGTGCAACTGGCATTGCTGCGCAACAGGAATGTGGCCATGAGCAAGGTGGACGGCATTCGGTTCGAGAAGCCAGGCCAGCACCTGAGCGAGTTCTACTCCAAGCACTTGAGGTTCGCGCCTACGGGGGCCCAGAAGCGGGTGGTGCACGAGGTGTGGGGCGACATGAAAAGTGGCAGGCAAATGAACAGGCTGGTACAGGGCGACGTGGGCAGCGGCAAGACGCTGGTGGCCCTGATGTGCATGCTGATAGTAACCGGCAACGGCAAGCAAGCGTGCCTAATGGCCCCGACAGAGATATTGGCGAACCAGCACTACGAGGGTCTGACGGCGGAGCTGAGCGGCATGGGGGTCAGGGTGGCGCTACTGACGGGCTCCGTGAAAGGCAAGGCACGGAAAGAGCTGCTCACCGGCCTGTCATCTGGCGACATAGACATCCTGATAGGGACGCACGCGCTGATAGAGCCTACCGTGGTGTTTAAAGACCTGGCCCTGTGCGTCATTGACGAGCAACACAGGTTCGTAGTCGAGCAGAGAGCCAAGCTGTGGGCGAAAAACGCCAAGCCTCCGCACATCCTGGTCATGACTGCCACCCCGATCCCGCGGACACTCGCCATGACCATATACGGGGACCTCGACGTCAGCGTGATCGACGAGATGCCGCCCGGACGCAAGCCCGTGGCGACCGAGCACTACTACAACAGCACCCGCAACCGCCTTAACGCATTCATCCGCACCGAGCTGCAAAAGGGTCGCCAAGTGTACATAGTCTACCCCCTGATAAAAGAGAGCGAGCGCATGGACTACAAAAACCTGGAGGAGGGGTTCGAGTTCACGCGGAAATGCTTCCCCGAGTATGAGGTGTGCATGGTGCACGGGAAGCTCAAGGCTGAGGAGAAAGATGAGGCCATGCGCAAATTCGTCAGCGGCGAGGCCAGGATAATGGTCGCCACGACGGTAATCGAGGTGGGTGTGAACGTGCCTAACGCGTCGGTCATGGTGATAGAGAGCGCGGAGAGGTTCGGACTGAGCCAGCTGCACCAGCTGAGGGGCCGCGTCGGGCGCGGGGCCGAGCAGAGCTACTGCATACTGATGACGAAGGTGGAGCTGGCACGAGACACCCGGCGGCGAATAGAGATAATGTGCTCATCGACCGACGGTTTCGAGATTGCGGAGGCCGACATGCGCCTGCGCGGCCCAGGCGACATCGACGGGACGCAACAGAGCGGAGTGCCGTTCCAACTGAAAGTGGCGGACCTGGCCAGAGACGGCCAGATATTGAGCTTCGCAAGGGATTGCGCCATAGAAGTCCTGAAG
>CAKVCS010000318.1 GCA_934725785.1 uncultured Bacteroidales bacterium
ATCACGTAGTCAATCCTCCCGCGCAATGTCACGTTCTGTATGTCCCCGCGCGGCGCGGCAAAACGGGCTTCATCCGTGTAACCGTGGTTCCACACAATGAGGTTGGCGCTAGCCCCAACACTCACCACGCCCAGTGTCGGTTTAAGCCCGACGAACTCCGCCGGCCTCTCCATTGCGAACTCGGCCAGCTCGGCGGTTGTAAGGCTCTCTTTCAAGTCAATGGCGTTGAGCAATGGCAGCATGTTGCGGGATACTATTTCAGGTGTCGTGTCCGGCCAACGCTCTCTTAGCGCTTTCGTGGCGCTATACGCCAGCCCGAGCGAGCACCATCTGCCGCCGCGCAGGGCGTCCGCTATTCCCTCGGACGACAGTTTGCCAGCCTCGCCGCTCTCCTTTGCGAACGGGTCGTAGCACAGGTGCGCCACGGTGTCGCACTTGCCGTGTGCCTCTTCCACCCTCCTTAGCTCGTCGTCATACTCTATGCCGACAATGTAAGCCATGTTGCCCTTGTCCGACTCTAATGTGCCGCAAAGCTCGTCAAGGCGGTCCAGCCTGTCCTCTTTATCAACAAGCCCTCTCATGTCGTAAATCACTCTCAGGCCAAAGATACGGGCGGCCGTGATATGCGCCGCCATGCCGGCCGCCTTGTCGAACCTCTCTTCGCCAATGCGTACGACGGCGGTGGCCACGCCGTCTTCCACCATGTACCTGTGTATCCGCCTGCTTTCGGCAAGCGAGACTTGGCTTAGCGGGAGGTGGAATGTGTGGTTAAGAAGCGGGGTGTCGGCTTTGCGGAGGTCGCTTATGTTCTCCTCAATGTCTTGCGACACTGTCATTATCGATGTTATGCCGGCTGTAGCGTTCTCGAAGTTAAGGTCGACCAGCGAGTCGCCGTCTATCCTGACGGGTCTCGGGTTGCACAGGCTCAGCAGGGATGGTATTATGTGGCATCCGTTGGCGTCAATCTCGGTGGTGTCGGTTAGCGGGTGTTGGAGGTTCTCCCCAATGCTAATGATACGTCCGTCGGCTATGAGTAATGAGCATAGCCGGCTGTCTTGCTCTGCGTATGGCAGCCGTGCGTTGCGTATCAGGAGGTATTGCATGGTCTCTTCTGCTTATATTCACTAATTTAATGTAAATTGCTGTTACGCGCCTCGGGCTGCCGCTGTTTTAACAGTCCGCCTCGGGCTGTTGCTCGTCGTTTCCGCGTTTCGGCAGAAGGGTGTAGAGTCTCGTTGTCATAATAATTACTGGCAAAGCCTCTATTTTAAGAATGGGAAAGTGGTTTTATGTGGTTGCGTATCCCTTTTCATCTGAGTGTGTCTCTCCTCCCATATGGCAAAGCCATGCGCCCCGTTGAGACAAATTCTCAGCGAGGCGCACAGCTTTTTAACAGTCTTTGCTTTGTCTTTCTTTATTTCTTATCCCACTTGAACGAGAGTCCGAAGCCGAGAAGCTCTTTGCATTGCAGTCTTGCGCCTCGTTCGCGTGTCTTCACCACGTCTTTGCCGTCATCGCCTTTCACGGTGTACTGCTCTTTGTATTTCACGTCGTCGTCGAATAGCAGGTTTACCTTTATCAATGCTGTCAGCCAGTCATTGACTTTCAGGTTGAAGCCGGTCTCAACATCGCAGTCGATATGCTCAGGGTGGTCTTTCCAGTTTGTGAAGAAGTCGCCGCGGAAGTAGTAGTCCACGTTTTTCACAATGTTCGGATGCTTGTATGTTATTTTGGCTGTCGCGCCGAACTCGCCCCTCACGTTCTCGCCCTCGTCTACGCCGTAGGTGGTTGAGAACACCGTGTCGCCCACTATTGTGAGCTTGGCGGCCACAGGAGAGAGGTAGAT
>CAKVCS010000319.1 GCA_934725785.1 uncultured Bacteroidales bacterium
TGGGGCGACTTCTCTTTTACCCGGTCTTCAAGCGCAGAGCGTGGTTGTGGCGCACCCATCCGTACAACAAAAATCAGCCCCGCCGCAGTCTGTCCGCGGCGGGGCTGAGAATGAATAGCGTTTGACTTTTTTTATCTGACTGATAGCTTCTTCACCTTGTCGCCAACCTTCAGAATATAAATGCCTTTAGCTGGCGCTCTTAGCGTATTGCCTGTTGTCGATCCCACGACCTCGCCCGACATCGTGAGAATTATCTTGGTTTCGTCCGTCGCGCCGTCAACAGTCACAGCAAGGCCTTCAACCGTAACTTTGAAATCTGGGGTGCGCATTCCTTTCAGTGCGGTCTCTCCGTTCGGGAACGCCAACTCTATAGCCTTCGTGTGGTCGAACGTCAGTTTCGCGTTCGTCTCACCCCATGAGCTCAAAGCCTCACCTCCCACGGTTATCTGTGTCGGCTTTTGGTCGAACTCTATGGTTATCTCGCTGCCATTGTTGGCGAACTTCGGGGCGGATGTAAGGTGCTTGACGTCAGTCGTGCCGTAGTCGACTTTGTAGAGTGCGTTGCTTACGCCGTCTGTCACTTTGGCGGCAATGGGAGCGTCCTTACCTTGGGACCATTTTGCCGTATATTCGCCAGTGTAGCCGGCTCCCGAGAAGTTGAGCCAGTAGGCCACAGCCCCGTTGGCGAACTCCTCGTCGGAGAATTGGCGGACCGGCTTTACGAGTTCCTCCTCGTCATACTCAAAGTCTGTGGGCAGGCTCTTTGTGCTGGCCGACTTCGATGTCGCCACCTTGACCTTTTTGCCCGTCGGTCTGTTCACACCGAGGTTCTGCTTTATCGTGATGCACCTTTTGTTGTCGCCCGTGCTGCGCAAGTCGCCGATGCGGAGGTAGCCGTTTAGCTCGGCGTCCTCGGTGTCCTCATCCACCAGGCACACGGAGATGTCTTTGTCCTTGGCCAGATCGCTGTCCACAATTATGTCACCCGAGAAGCCGAAAGAGAGCACCTTGCCTCCGTTCTTGCGGGCGAGCAGCGGAATCATCACTCCGCCCCCCTCGGTCGCAAGGGCTGCGTCGCTCGCGTCCACGTATATCGTCGCGTCAATAAGTGTCAGGCCGTCAATCTCAGCGTTTTCGCCAAGCGTGCCAAACAAGCCGCCCGAGCGGGCTGTGAGGTTGCTCACGTTTGAGCCGCTCATGCGGCTGTCGAATGCATCCACCGTAGGCAGCAAGCCTATCGTGGCGAACACGTTGCTTGCTGAGAGAGCGCCATAGTCCAAGCTCTGCCACTCCATCTCTATGTCGTCTTGAAATGAGACGTCCGCCCCTTTGTATGGGCTCCCGTCGTCAGCCAATACGCGGAATGCGTCGAAGAAGGACTCTTCCCCATAAATGAATATGACGGGCTTGTCGCCGTCAGCCCCGGTCTCAAAGGCGTAGAGCCGCCCGAATTCGCCAGGGAACACGCTTTTATACGACGAGTAGGCCTCGGGGTCAGGCACGAGCATCAGTGCCGAAGCTGGCACTTGGTGGAAGCAGCTGTCGCCGCCGATCTCGGGTGGGGTGGTGGCGTATATGCGGATCTCTTCCAGCCCCGCATCCTCTGTGAATGCGTAGTCGCCTATTGTCGTCAGGGTTTTTGGCAGCGTCACTTTCTTCAACTTCGTGCATCCGCCGAGGGCGTAACTGCCAAGGCTTGTCACACCGTCGCCTATTACGACCTCCTCAAGGTTCGCGTTGCCGGCCAAAATGGATTCGGGTATCTGCAAGCC
>CAKVCS010000320.1 GCA_934725785.1 uncultured Bacteroidales bacterium
GGCGCATGAGGGTTCGCCCACTCGCTTGAAATGCCCTGTCGAGGCATAGGGGTCGTTGCCGCGGCCGGAGTCGTCGATATATATAATCTGGCCAACGGCCGCACCGGAGACGCAGCCCGCCAGAGCCAACGCTAAAAAGCTCTTACGATTTATCATTATGACTTAGTACGTTATAATTTTTCTTTGGCTAATTTAGCTACAAAGGGATGGCTCGAGTACGCATATTTTTACATTAACACATAGAAATTTAAATTCAGAGGCCACATCCACGTTTTCTTTAACCGAAGCCGTAACTTTGCCGCATAAAAAACATTGTCGCTACCGATGAATCTTGAGGACACTATTTGCGCCATCTGCACACCACCGGGCCGAGGTGGCGTGGCCATGGTGCGCCTATCCGGCCCATCGGCCATACCGATTGCCGACAGCGTGTTCACATCGCCCGTCGAGGGCAAGACGCTGGGCGGCCAGAAAGCCATGACCATGCACTACGGGCATATACATGACAAGGCGGGCACCACGATTGACGACGTGGTGGCCTCCATATTCCGCGCTCCGCACTCGTTCACGGGCGAGGACACAGTGGAGATCTCGTGCCACGGGTCCACGCTCGTCCAGAGCCTCATATTGCAGGCTCTGATAGCGTCGGGGGCGCGCATGGCCGGGGCGGGCGAGTTCACCAAGCGCGCCTTCGTCAACGGCAAGATGGACCTAAGCCAGGCCGAGGCCGTCGCGGACCTCATAGCGTCGCGCAGCGAGGCCGCCCGCCGGGTGGCATACGACCAGCTTCGCGGCGGCTTCTCGCGGCAGTTGGAGGACCTGCGGCAGCAGCTGGTGAGGTTCTCGTCGCTGATAGAGCTCGAGCTGGACTTTAGCGAGGAGGACGTGGAGTTCGCCAACCGCACAGAGCTGACCAGCCTCATTGACCACATAATAGGCGTCATAACCCGCCTGGCGGACTCGTTCAGGCTCGGCAACGCCATCAAAGACGGCATCCCGACCGCCATCGTCGGAGCGCCGAACGTCGGGAAAAGCACCCTGCTCAACGCCCTGCTGTGCGAGGAGAGGTCGATAGTGTCGGACATAAAGGGCACGACAAGGGATACAGTGGAGGAGACGCTGACCATTGCCGACCTTACGTTCAGGCTTATCGACACAGCGGGGCTGCGCGAGACAGAAGACGTCATAGAGGCCGAGGGCGTACGCCGCAGCCGGGCTGCCGTGGGCAAGGCGATGGTCGTGGTCCTGCTCGTGGACGCTGGCGAGGGCGAGGAGGTGGCCCGCACGGCCGTGAGCGACATGAGGCGCATCATGCGCAAGGAGGATCAGAGCCTCATTGTCTGCATCAACAAGGTGGACGAGGCCGAGGCGGAATGGGCTACAGACGAATGGCGCAGGCAGGTCATGGCCGCGGCCGTGATACCGATGGCCGCCAAGGAGGGGCAAGGCGTGGACGACCTGCGGCTCGCCATGGCGGAGGCCGTGAAGGTGGACGACATAGTGATGGGCGAGGACGTGATAGTCACGAACGCGCGCCACTATGAGGCGCTGACGGCGGCACGCGAGGCTCTGACGAGGGTGGCCTCGGGCATAGACACGGGCCTGGGCGGCGAGATCCTCGCCATAGACATCCGCGAGGCGACCGACGCGCTCGCCTCGATAACAGGGCAGGTCTCCAGCCAGGACGTGCTGAACAATATCTTTAAGCATTTCTGCATTGGGAAGTGATGGGGGAAAAATAAAGCGAGCCGGATTGGAGGCAA
>CAKVCS010000321.1 GCA_934725785.1 uncultured Bacteroidales bacterium
TTGTCTATCAAGTACGCTTTGCTGTTGTCCGCAATCTGCAGTTGCAGTATTTGGGACACCTCTTGTCTCAGGGCGGCGTTCTCGATAGGCACGGCCACCTCAATCCGTCTCCTTATGTTGCGGTTTTGCAAGTCCGATGATGTTATGTAAGTGCCGCGCTCGCCCTCTGGGCCGAACATCCATATCCTCCCATGCTCCAGATAAGTGTCAACAAGCCTTGTGAGCCGGATGTTTCTGCTGTACTCTTGCTCCGGCACAAGGCAGCATATGCCGCGCACTATCAAGTCTATTTTTACGCCGCTTTGGCTTGCGTCATACAGGTCGTCTATCAGCGGACGGTATTGGAGGCCGTTCATTTTCATTGCGATATACCCACGCCCGCCGTTCTCTGCTATCTCTTTCTCGCGCATTATGAGCTGGTGTATGGCGTCCGTCATGTTGAATTGCGAGACGAGGAGCTTTTGCAGTCGCGGGGCGGGCCAGTTGTCGGTGGCCATGTCCGTCTGGCGCGCCAAGTCTCGCCCTTCGAGGTATTTGAACACCTCGGTCAGGTCGCTTATCACGGCTTTGTTCGCGGTGAAGAGCCCGTGGTCGGTATAGAGCTTCGCTGTCTTTTCGTTGAAGTTCCCGGTCGATATGTATGCGGCGGATTCGCGGCCGCCGTCACCGCGTATTACGAGCGCAACCTTGGCGTGGACCTTGAGACCCGGGAGGCTGTATATTATCTTGATACCGGCCGCTTTCATCTTGTCGGACATCTCGAGGTTGTTGCGTTCATCGAAACGGGCTTTTAGCTCTACGAAGACGGTCACGTTTTTGCCTGCGGCCGCGGCGGCTATCAATGAGTCTACCACTGCCGAGTTCGTCGCAACCCTGTACTGCGTTATCTTTATGGCTGTCACTTTGGGGTCGCGCGCGGCCTCGTTCAGCAGGCGGATCACGTAGTCGAAAGGCTCGTACGGGTAGTGCAGTATGATGCTGTTTTGCTCGATCGCGTCAAACAGCGATGCGCACACCTGCAGCCTGCGGGGCGTAATCTGCGTCCCGCCTATTGACGGCTCTCCTTTGTCCGCCGGCATTTGTGCCACGTCGTGCAAATTCAGATATCGGCCGCAGCTCACCATTTCGCTCTCGGCGAAGGCGTAGTTCTTTTTCAGGCAGGCAAGGACGTCGTGCGGCATCTCGCGGTCGTGGTAAAATCCCGCGGGTGCGCCCGTCTTGCGCAGGGTCAGGTTGTCGCGTATGGCCTCGGCGAGGTCGGGGTTCTCGTCCTCGTCTATTTGCAGGTTCGCGTCGCGGCAAACTTTTATGCTCCATGCGCCGTCCACCTCATACCCAGGGTACAGCTCGTCAATGTTGGCCCTTATTATGTCGTCGAGAAATACTATGTGGCGGAGGCCGTCGCCGGTGTCTGGCAGCCCTACGAAGCGGGGAAGCTCTATTATGGGCAGCTTGACCACGGAGTAGTCCGCGCGTACGTGCGCCCCAGGGGCCTTTTTCAGCCTCGAGCGAGAGTACAGCCTCACTGCGAAATATGGTCTGTTGTCCCTCAGGAACACCATGGTCCCCTTGCCGAGCAATACGGGCTGGATGTTGGGTATCACCTCGTGCTCGAAGTAGCTGTGCATGAACTCTATATGGCGCCCGTCTGTTGGCAAGTCACCAAAGTGGAGCTTGACGCCCTGAGCCAGCAGCCTGTCGCACACCGTCGTGCCTACTATGTCTGCCGCCTCGCGCATCTGGCTCGACACTATTT
>CAKVCS010000322.1 GCA_934725785.1 uncultured Bacteroidales bacterium
CTCATAGGGTACTCGTCCTTGATCTGCTGGTAGGCCGCGATGGCCTCTGCCGCGTTGCCCTGCTTCTCGTAGAGGTTGCCGAGCTTCTCGAGGAAGACCGGGGCAGTGATCTTGTTCTTCATGCCGACCGCCTTCTTGAACTGCGATATTGCCGCAGCCTCGTTGCCGAGCTCGACCTCGGCGTCGCCGATGAGGCCGACGGCGTAGCTGTTGAGTATGTCATCGTCGGAGGAGAAGTCGGCAAGATACTTCTTGGCGTTCTCGAACTCACCGAGATGGAGGTAGCACACGCCCGCGTAGTAGCGCGCGAGGTTGCCGGCGGGCGTCGAAGAGTACTCGTCGATGATGCCGAGGAAGCCGCGGTTTCTGACATCTCCATCGAGGGCGAGGCGGAAGCTGTCGGCCTCGAAACCGTACTGGGCGAAGAACATGCTCGCCTGAGCCTCTTTCTTGAGCGGCTCCGCGTACTGCGACTTATACAGCCACCCGAGAGCGAACAGTACTATGACGGCGAGGAAGCCTATGCCAATGGGCTTCTGATGATCCTCAAAGAACTGCTCAATGCGGTTAAGGCCATTCTGGACGGAGGCGAAGCCCTCATCGGCGGCTTTAACCTGCTTTTCTTCAATATCCTTTGACATGTCTGTCTTTATTGTGTTTTTGTACGTTACAGTATTCGGGCGCAAATTTATGTGTTTTGGCCGTATTTATGAAATTGGCGTTGCTATTATTTGACACTTTTTATTACTCTGGGAACCTTTTGCCCGCCCTCACCCCTCATTCACCACATAGGGTGCAAGCCCGTCCGCTCCACGAAGGGCGTGCCGAAGGCGTCAGAAAGCGTTTCGGGCGTGAGGGCCTCTGCCACGCCCCCCGCCTCGGCCACTCGACCGTTTTTCATGACCACGGCACGGTCCGCCCAGTGCCTGGCGGCGTTGACATCGTGCATCACAGCCACCGCGGCGACAGAGCCCTGGCGGGTTATGCGGGCGACCGCACGCATAACGACCAGCGCGTTGGACGGGTCAAGACTTGACGTCGGCTCATCGAGCAGCAGCAACGACGGCTCCTGCACCACCGCCCGCGCCAAGCATGCCAACTGGCGCTGGCCATCGCTGAGCGTACGCATGGCGGCGTCTCGCAGATGAGAGATTCCGACGAGAGATAAAGCCTCTGAGACATTGGACTCGTCAGCCGCGCTATCAGTCAACGACAACAGACCGCGGTGAGGAGTCCGGCCAAGCATGACAAAGTCGGCTACCGACCCGCCGACGGGGTGGCGAATGGTAGTCATAAGAGCCACCGACTTGGCCACGGAACGCCTCGGCAGCCCATAAACATCGCGCCCCAGCAACACTGCCATCCCGCCATGACAAGGGAGGAGGCCAGCCATTCCGCGCAAGAGAGATGACTTGCCAGCCCCGTTTGGCCCGACGATGGCCGTGACGGAGCCCGAAGAGACGGACAGCGAGACTCCGCGCACCACGGGCGCGCCGACAGCGTAACCGCCACTGAAGCCTATAAGCTCAGCGACCGCCCCTCCGACTTTTTCCATACCACGGTGAGATATGTGAACATTATGCCACCAAACACAGCGCACACGGCACCCGCAGGCAGCTCGCGCGGGCTTACAACAGTCTTTGAAACAAAGTCGCAAGCCAACAGGGTGAGCGCACCCAAGAGGCCAGAGGCGGGCAGGACGACCCTATAATCATGACCATAGAGGCCACGGGCAAAGTGAGGG
>CAKVCS010000323.1 GCA_934725785.1 uncultured Bacteroidales bacterium
CTATGAGCAAGACGGTGTCCGCATAGGGCACTTCAACACGCTTGAGGGGGTCAAGCTTGTCAACTTCGGCTGCTACCTCGACGGTGGCGCAGACGGCGAAATCCTTATGCCGGCCAAGTACATGCCTCAGGGGCTTGCCGTTGGCGACGAGATACGGGCCTTCGTCTATTTCGACTCCGAGGATCGCCTCGTGGCCACGACGGAGACCCCGCTTGCCGAGGTCGGGCAGGTCGCATGCCTCACGGTGAAGCAGGTGGCCGGCCCGGGGGCTTTCCTCGACTGGGGGCTGGCAAAAGATCTGCTCGTCCCCCGCGGGGAGCAGAGGGATATTATGGTGGCGGGCCGCTCATATGTGGTGTATGTCTTCCAAGATGAGGCTTCCGGGCGCATTGCCGCCACGCAGAAGTTCGCCCGGTTCCTCGACAATGTCATGCCCCGTTACAACGAGGGCGATGAGGTCTGGGCGATCGTGACGGATCTTACGCCGCTTGGCTATAAGGTCGTCGTGGACAGCCTCTTCACCGGTCTCATCTACGAGAGCGACGTCTACAAGCCATTGGCTGTCGGCGACGCGTTCAAAGTCTACATCAAGAAAGTCCGTGAGGATGACAAGCTCGACGTCACGCCTAACCCGATAGGCTTCGCCAAGTCGCGCGATGTCGCCGACAGGGTGGTTGAGATGCTTCGCAACAGCGGAGGGGAGCTCGCCGTCGGCGATAAGTCGAACCCAGAGCTCATAAAGAACCTCTTCGAGTGTAGCAAGAAGAGCTTCAAGATGGCAATTGGCAACCTCTACAAGAAAGGCGTAATAGAGATAACGCCAAGAGGCATAAAACTCATAGCGCCGAAAGGCGGCAACGCGTCAAAGAACAAATGAGCAAGGCGCATCTTTTCGGCCTCACTCTCCCCGAGCTACAGTCCGTGGCCGCGGAGGTGGGCTTGCCAAAGTTCGCCGCCAAGCAGATGGCGGACTGGCTGTACAAGAAGAACATATCGGACATCGCCCAGATGACCAACGTCTCCGTCAAGGGGCGGGAGGCTCTCGCGCTGTCATACGATGTCGGGAGGCTCGAGCCCACGCTCACTCTCACATCGGCCGACGGCACGCGCAAGATGCTTTTCGACTACGATGGCAAGTCGGTTGAGACGGCCTACATCCCCGACGGGCGTGAGGAGCGAAACACGCTGTGCGTCTCTTCGCAAGTGGGATGCAAGATGGCGTGCAGGTTCTGCATGACCGGCAGGCAGGGCTTCTCTGCCAATCTCACAGCTGGCGAGATCCTTAACCAGATGGCCTCAACCGAGGGTCATGAGGATCTCACCAACATGGTCTTCATGGGCATGGGCGAGCCAATGGACAATATTGACGAGGTGCTCAAGTCGCTCGAGATCCTAACCTCGCCTTGGGGCTACGCATGGAGTCCCAGGCGTATCACGGTCTCGTCCATTGGCATACCAGCAGCCGTCAAACGGCTGCTCGCGGAGAGCGAGGTGCATGTCGCCATCAGCCTCCACTCGCCTTTTGCCGACAAGAGGGCGGAGCTCATGCCCGTCCAGAAAGGCTTCCCCATCGCGGATACGCTCAGCCTCCTCGCCCAGTATGACTGGACGGGGCAGCGACGCCTCACGTTCGAATACACTCTCTTTGCGGGGGTCAACGATTCCGCAGCCGACGTCGACGCGCTCGTCAAGTTGCTCGCCCCGCTCAGGTGGTGCAGGGTTAACCTGATAG
>CAKVCS010000324.1 GCA_934725785.1 uncultured Bacteroidales bacterium
GGCCGGTGGACAAGGTCTGAGCGGATCGGTGTTGAAATATTTGGATGAATAAAGCGGCCCCCGCAGTATGAGTCATACTGCGGGGGCCGCCTTGTTGTATAGCCTCAATGTTTGTTAGTCGAACATGAAGAGCATCTCGCGATACTTGGGCAGTGGCCACATCTCGTTGTCGACAATGAGCTCCAGCTTGTCCACGTGGTAGCGGATGGTGTCGAGGAGCGGACGCACGTTCTTGTCATAGGCGTAGGCCTTCTCGCGCTCGTCGGTCAGCTTGTTGGCCGCCTTGCGGGCGTCTATCATGGTCTGGACTGTGGCGCGGATGGTCTTGACGTGGTCAGACACTTTGCGGATAAGCTCGCGCTCGTTCTCCGTCATGGCGTCTGCGTCGCCGCCCATCACCTCTTTCATGCCCTTGACGTTGGATATCAATATGTTCTGATATGCCAATGCTGTCGGGACGATGTGGTTGATCACCAGGTCGCCCATCACGCGGGCCTCAATCTGGACCTTCTTCACGAACTTCTCCATCTCCACGTCGTGGCGGACGTTGAGCTCGCGCTCGGTCATTATGCCACCGTTGATGTAGACGTGCTTGCTCCAGTCGGAGAGTATGGTGTCGATGCTCTCGGGCACGCTGGTTATGTTGGTCAGTCCGCGCCTCTTGGCCTCCTCTTTCCACTCCTCGGAATATCCGTTGCCGTCAAAGTGGACCGGCGCGCTCTCCACGATGAGCTTGCGGATCTCCTGGAATATGGCCTCGTCTTTCTTCACGCCCTTCTCAATGAGTGCGTCAACGTCGGTCTTGAACTCGCGCAGCTGCTCGGCCACAATGGCGTTGACGGCTGTCATGGCGCCGGCGCAGTTGGCGGAGGATCCCACGGCGCGGAACTCGAAGCGGTCGCCGGTGAAGGCGAAGGGCGACGTGCGGTTGCGGTCCGTGTTGTCCACGAGAATCTCCGGCAGGCGGCCTATGCCGAGCTTGAGGGCTGTCTTCTCCTCGGGGGTCATCTTCGAGTCGGACACCTTCTCCACTATGCTGTTAAGCATTGCGGACACCTGGGTGCCGAGGAAGACGGACATGATGGCTGGGGGCGCCTCGTTGGCTCCGAGGCGGTGGCTGTTGCTCGCGTTGAGCACCTGGGCGCGGAGGATGTCCTGACCCTTATGCACGGCGGCTACCACGCAGCTCAGGAATGTCAGGAAGAGCATGTTGCCCTTGGGGTTCTTGCCCGGGGCGAAGAGGTTGATGCCCGTGTCGGTGCAGAGGCTCCAGTTGTTGTGCTTGCCGCTTCCGTTGATGCCTGCGAACGGCTTCTCGTGGAGCAGCACCTCGAAGCCGTGGTGCTTGGCGAGCTTGCGCATCACGTCCATCAGCAGAAGGTTGTGGTCGTTGGCAACGTTCACCTCCTCATATATAGGCGCGAGCTCAAACTGGCCGGGGGCGACCTCGTTGTGGCGAGTCTTGGCCGGGATGCCCAGTTTGTGGCACTCTACCTCGAGGTCGCGCATAAAGAGGGATACTCGCTCGGGTATCGAGCCGAAGTAGTGATCCTCAAGCTGCTGGTTCTTAGCCGACGACGCGCCCATCAGGGTGCGGCCGGTCAGGAAGAGGTCGGGGCGGGCGAGGAAGAGGCCCCTGTCAACCAGGAAGTACTCCTGCTCCCAGCCGAGGTTCGAGATGACGCGGGTGACGTTCTTGTCGAAGTACTGGCATACGTCCACCGC
>CAKVCS010000325.1 GCA_934725785.1 uncultured Bacteroidales bacterium
CGCCACGCCTGTGGCCCCGTCCACGAACAGGTCGCCGCCTATCACGAGGCATGCTAGTCCCGCCAATATGAAGAACGCAGACTTGGGTATGGAAAGAGCCTCGCCGCCGTCCTTCTTCCCGTCAGCCTCCCCGGCTGCCTTGCCATGCTTGGCCATGCGAAGCGTGTAGCCGACGAAAGCCAAGAAAGCGACAAAAAGAATCGTGGCGTCAATACGGCTAATCTCGCCGTCCAGGCACAAGAGCATAAGCGCCACGGAGGCCGACACTGATATGGGCAAGTCCCTCCTCACCGTCTCCGACGAGACCTTGAGAGTGCCGACGACGGCCACCGCGCCCACTATGGTCAACACGTTGAATATGTTGCTGCCGACAACATTGCCCACGGCCAGGTCCGGCGTGCCTTTCAACGCCGACGCCAGGCTCACGAAAAGCTCCGGGGCCGACGTCCCCATGGCCACGATGGTCAGCCCAATGACAATCTGCGGCACTCCGAGCCGGCTCGCCACGCCAACCGCGCCCTCGGTCATCTTGTCCGCGCCCCAAATCACGAGGCCTATGCCAACAACTACGAGTAATAAGTATATTATAACCGCCATAATCACCGCAACCTACGGCCAACAAATTTATAAAATATCATACGCATTTCCCTATCTTTGCCACGTTTTCTAATCTGATGAGACACTCCCAAACAAAGCCCCAGCCGCGCAAGCCGCGTAAAAAGCGGACTCGTTCATACGGCAGGGCCGCCGCGTGCGTAGCGGCTTTTTTCGCCGTGGCTCTGCTTTCAGCCTTGCTCCTGCTCTTTACGGGCGTCGGCCGACGGGTGGGGGCGCATATCCCCTACTTCGACAGGGTGTACGCCCGCCTGTTCTCGGCACCCAAGGTCCCATTGGCCGACGGCTATGGCATAGACGTCAGTCATTTCCAAGGCGTCGTAGACTGGGATGCCGTAGGGCAGATTCCTTATAACCTTGCGACGCGCAGGCAGGGCCTCGCAGAGACGACGGCGTCGGTCTCCATCGGGTTCGTTATGACAAAGGCTACCGAAGGGGGCACGCATCTTGACGATATGCGTGAGGTCAACATGGCGGCCGCGCGCAGGGCGGGTTTCCTCGTCGGCGCCTATCATGTGCTTACGACCAGCGATGCCGACATGCAGGCCGACAATTTCATTGCGAACAGCGGCTTGGTGAAGGGCGACCTCTCGCCGGTCATAGACCTCGAGGAGAGCATACTCGGTGGAGATAACACGATCAAGGCGCAGAAGGTGCTGAGGAGGGTGGTGCGTCGGTTCGAGGCGCGCTATGGCGTCAAGCCCATAATCTACTGTTCGCACAATTTCAGCGCCGCCCTCAATTTTGAGAAGGCTTACGCCGACTATCCGCTTTGGATTGCCCGCTACGCTTCCGATGTCAAGCCCGAGGCGGCCGACTTCTGGCAGTTCACCGACAACGGCCGCATCCCGGGGGTCAGCGGGGCGGTGGACATCAATGCGTTCTACAGCCGCCGTTTCAAGCTCTCCGAGCTTGTCGTGCGAAAGTAGCGGACTGTCCCGTGGGCTGTGGTTCTGTCGCCGCGTCAGTCCAATCAGTCGTCCCTTAGATCGCCACGAGACTAATAAAGCGCATGGCGGGCAGTCTCCCTGCCAGCCATGCGCTCGTAGGCCTCCTGCTCCGCTGTTATTCTATGATTTTAGCTTCTATGCGTCTGTTCAGCTG
>CAKVCS010000326.1 GCA_934725785.1 uncultured Bacteroidales bacterium
GAGTAGAGACGGTTGTTCTTGTTCAGCCTCGCCACGTCGGCCCTTGTGTCATACCACCCGTTATCGCTGTCAATAATCATTGAGTCTGAGGTGGTTATGGTGGTAGGGCTTAGGATGGTTACGACCTCGGTGTGCGTGTTGAATGCGGCTGTGTCTGAGACGAGGCTGTATTTTGGCGAAGTCCCTACGACTTCCTCCTTGAAGAAGACGTCGTTTGTCATGGGGAGGTATATGCCGCGCTGCGACGTGAGCGTGTTGTCTTTGTTGACAACCTTGCCCCCGTTATAGAAATAGGCCTTGTCGCGGAGCCTGTCGTAGTCGAGGTATTCGGTGTAGAGCCACGTCTGACCCTTGTTGGCCCTTACATTCTCCCTGACTTTGGCAAGATTCTGGTTGCCGAGGTAGGTGAGCTTGTTGCCGTAGAGGTGTACGGAGTCGTTCTGCACGACGTGGACGCTTCCGTAGCATATGACGACGTTCGAGTCGTTGTACATGTAGGCGCTGTCGCAGTATAGGATAGTGTTGCCATGCGAGAGGCGCACATGTCCGTTGAGCGACTGCGTGTTCTTGCCAATCTTGTCGTCATGACGGAGGACGTCGGCCTTGTCAATTCTCACCCTGATGGCCTGCTGCGCGAGCGAGGCCGCAGGCGCCGCGGTGGCGAGCATGAGTGCGATGGCACATGATAGGCGTAGCATGGCTATTCGACCCATCCGGGGTATTGGAACTCGCAGCCTCGCCAGTCAGGCGTGACGACAACGTAGAGCTCCTTTTGTTTTTTGACAATCCAGCTGTCGAGCACCTCTTTGCGTTTCTCGCCCTCGAACATGGACTTGAGCATGTCATAGTCGTCGGTAATGGTGGCCTTGTGCGGGGCGAACTTGGTGAGCAGCCTCACCATGCGTATGGTCTCCCGCCCTTTCTTCTCGTCCATCATTACGAACGGCTTAGAGAACTCTCCGACATTGAGGCTCTGGATTGCCTTCGCTATCTCGGCCGGTATTTGGCTGAGCTGGAATTTCTGGGTGCCATCCTCGGGGTTGACCATGAGCCCACCGTTGGAGCGGGAGTCCTTATCCATGGAGAAGGTCGACGCGGCCTCCTCGAACGTTATCTTGCCTGTGTTTATCCAGTTGGTGACAGAGTCGAGGAAGGCGATTCCCTTATTCCTGCTCTCGGCCGACACTTTGGGCTTGAGCAGGATGTGTCGGCAGTTGATGCGGTCACCTTTCCTGTCGATGAACTGGATTATGTGGTAGCCGAACTCGGTCTGGACAATCTTGGAGACCTTTCCCTTCTCGTGCATGTTGAAAGCCACGGCAGAGAACTCGGGGACGAAACCAGACTTGGAATACCACCCGAGGTCCCCACCTCGCGACGCGGACCCGGGGTCTTCAGAGTATAGCACGGCGAGGGTGGCGAAGTCGCGGCCCTCGGCGACCTGCCTCTGGAAATCGCGCAGACGATTCTTGACCCGGTCTATCTCGGCCTGCTCGATTTCGGGGTAGACGACAATTTGCTCTATCTCGTATTGGGCGGAGACGTAAGGGATGCTGTCGTCGCTGAGCCTGGAATAGTATTTGCGGATGTCGGACGGCGTGACCTTGACATCCTTCGTAATGTTGGACTGCATGCGCTGCGTGATCATCTGCGTGCGCACAGTCTCCATCTGGTCACGCCTAATTTGTATTATCGGCTTCTTGAAATACTCCTCAATCT
>CAKVCS010000327.1 GCA_934725785.1 uncultured Bacteroidales bacterium
GGATGGGCAAGCCGCCCTCGGCTATGTGGAACGTGCCTTTGGTTGTGCGCTTGTCGTTGGCAGGGTTGTTCAGTATGCCCTGTTTTACGCGGTAAGTCGAGACGTATTTGCTGAAGAACGAGTTGGCGTCAGGCGGGAGGCTCAGCTCGCGGGCCAAGCCTTTCTGGCCGAGTACGAGGGTCTCTGTCGGCAACTTGCACATGTCTGGCGTCTTGACGTCTTTCAAGTAGTCGTCAATGAAACTCTGAATTCGCTGGTCAACAGGGCACTGGTGCTGCCCCAGCAGGCGCGTCTTCTCACGGTAGCTGTTCACGAGGTCGTTCGTGATTTCCATGAACTTAGCGTTGGCGAGCTTTGTGTCGCTCTCGGCATTGTCTTGGAATATTGGCTGTCCGAGTGCGGCGAGCTGGAGATTTATGTACTCTATCATCTCGCGCCTGTCTCTTCGGACCTGCTTCTTGCTCGATTCATTTTTCATTGTATATCAATGTTGATGGCGCAAGTGCGCGCTATTGTTTCCTGCTCAAATTTAGCATTTATTGTAAATGCGAAACTGTAAACAATCTTAATAAGTTGCCAGGCTGGCTGGTGACTTGACGCCGTAGACGTGTTTGTGCAGCAATGCGGTGACTACGCCGGCGCACTCCAGGGTCTCGGCGAGACCCTTTGACATCAGCATCATCGGCACGGGCTTTTTGCCTTCTGCGTAGGCGGGCTGGATATACGGCGTCTGCCACTCGGCGAATCCCAATTTCTCGTAGAAAGAGACCCGCCTTGCCGCATCGACTGACATCTCTGGCGGCTCAACTTCCAGTATGATAGGCTGCCTCGATATCTCTGTCAGCTTATTTATCACGGCTCCCCCATATCCTGCCCCGCGTCGGGCTGGCTCTATGGCGAAGTGCTCCACGTATAGGCACTTGCCAAAGTTCCAAGTGGTTATGACGCCAATACGCTCGTCCCCCGAGTCCTCAATCACGTTATAGCTGAAAAGCGGGTTGTTGTCGGTCAATGTCCGCAGCTCGTCGTCAAGGCGGAGCTCGTCATCGACGAACGAGTCGTGCATGAGTGAGAGCGATGCGCCAAACCTCTCGTCTGCGGTTCTTATCCTGGTTATTTTTACACACAGTTGGGACATGTCGACCGATATGTAATTATGCTCATGGGTGGCCTGGCTCACGCAAAGAGATACTCTAAGACTTCACTGACGAACGCCACGATGACGAGTATGACTATCATGCCGCCCGCAATCCTGTTCACGTACAGCAGTCTGCGCAGCGTCAATTTCTTTCGGAAAAGCCCGACCATTATGGTCAGTAGCAACCACCAGCACAATGCTCCGACAAGGACACCGCCAACCACGAGAATCCTTTCGGGGCGTGTCGAATGGACTCCCATAAGCGAGAAGGCCCCCATGAACACAAACAAGGCCAAGGGGTTGCTGATAGTAAGGAAGAACGTCGACACGTAATCCTGCCACAAGCTCTTCGGCTTGCCCTCCTTCCTTCTTCTTATCTGCCTGTGTGGTTTGCTGCGCATCATCCTCACGCCCAAGGCTATGAGGACGATGGCCCCGCAGACGAACAGCAGACGCTGGTGCTGCTCTACGAAGTCGGTCACCATGGATATGCTGAAACCCGCCACCAAGGCGTAGAGAAAGTCGGACGAGGCGGCCCCCGCTCCGCTTATGAATCCTGCCATCCTACCCTTGCTCAAGG
>CAKVCS010000328.1 GCA_934725785.1 uncultured Bacteroidales bacterium
GCCTTGGAGAATCTGGTTGGCCGTGGCAGGAACCGCGTCGCGGACTGTGACAGTCTTCAGGTCGCGACGCTTGAGCTGCGAGTTCTCATCGCGCAGGCGACGGGCCGTGATAATCTGGCCAGGCCGCAGCGTTGTGGAATCGCCAGCGTCCTCGACGACGAGCTTGCCCCAGATACGATCATTCTCCTCGTGGAAGTCAATCTTGTCGACTGCCTCGCGCTCGAGGAAGTTCGTATCGCCCGGATCCTGAATTTCAACCTTTCGCATCATCTGACGGACAATGACCTCGAAGTGCTTATCGTTGATGTTCACACCCTGGAGGCGGTAGACGTCCTGAACCTCATTGACAATGTACTCTTGGACCTTGGTCGGGCCGAGAATTGAGAGGATGTCGGTGGGCGTGATTGCCCCATCGGAGAGAGGCGTACCGGCACGGACGAAGTCGTTGGCCTGTACGAGAATCTGCCTGGAGAGTGGCACGAGGTACTTTTTCTGCTCGCCAGTCTTAGCAGTTACGATAATCTCACGGTTACCGTGCTTCGTGCCTCCGTATGCGACCTCGCCGTCAATCTCGGATACGACGGCCGGGTTGCTCGGGTTGCGGGCCTCGAAGAGCTCGGTGACGCGGGGCAGACCACCAGTGATGTCACCAGCCTTGCCTACGGCACGCGGCATCTTGGCAAGGGTGGTGCCCTGCTGTATGTTGGCAGCATCGGACACGGCGACATGCGCTCCGACAGGGAGGTTGTAGGTCATGACCTTCTCATCACCAACCATGATGTTGATGGCGGGCGACTTGGTCTTGTCGTGACTCTCTATGATGACCTTCTCGGAGAATCCGGTCTGCTCATCACTCTCAACCTTGTATGTGACGCCCTCCTCCATATTCTCGAACTGCACTTTACCGGCCTTCTCTGAGATTATGGGCGCATTGAACGGATCCCAGTCGAACAGCTTAGTTCCCTTCTCAATCTCCTGGCCGTTCTTGACATAGAGCTTGGACGCATAATGCAACTCGTGGCGTACGAGCTCGTTGCGAGTGTTCTTGTCAAGGATGCGGAGTTCTGCGAGACGGCTGACCACGATGTCGATAGTGTTGCCGCTCTCGTCGGTGAAAGGCACAGAGCGGAGCTCGTCAATCTCGACAATACCGTCGTACTTAGACTTGAGCTCACTCTGAGCCGCGTCACCACCGGCGACACCGCCCTGGTGGAACGTACGGAGCGTAAGCTGTGTGCCAGGCTCGCCGATGGACTGCGCCGCGATGACGCCGACGGCCTCGCCCTTGTGGACGAGACGGCTCGTGGCGAGATTTCGGCCATAGCACTTGGCGCAAACGCCCTTCTTCGACTCGCAAGTGAGGACGGAGCGAATCTCGACGCTCTCAAGCGGAGACTCCTCGATCTTCTGCGCCTTGGCCTCGGTAATCTCCTCGCCAGCGGCCACGATGACCTCGTTGGTACGCGGGTCGATGACATCATTGACGGCCACGCGGCCGAGAATGCGCTCGTAGAGAGTGGCGATGACGTCATCGTTGTTCTTGATGGCGGTGCAGGTGAGTCCTCGGAGCGTGCCGCAGTCCTCGTCGGTTATGATGACGTCATTCGAGACATCAACGAGACGACGGGTGAGGTATCCGGCATCGGCCGTCTTAAGCGCCGTATCGGAAAGACCCTTACGGGCACCGTGGGAGGAGATGAAGTACTCCTGGA
>CAKVCS010000329.1 GCA_934725785.1 uncultured Bacteroidales bacterium
GCGCGGCGGCCGGTTATTTTTTTATTTCAGCGCCCCCCACACCGAGCTCACATTGTCCGCCGCAGCGCGGCGCGCAACCCAGGCGCAAGGTCCTCGCCAGAAAGCACTTCCTTCACGAGCGAGAACTCGCGCGCCAGGTCGGGCACGGTGGCGCACATCTTATGCGCGAGATAAACGCTCTGCGCACGTATGCCGAGCGGCGCGGCGCAATCGGTGACGCTGGCGAGGGCGAAGTCGAAGAGGTCGGTGCGCAAATCGGCCTCAGCCCAGTCAAGGCCGGCAAGCAGAGTGACAAGGAGGCGGCGCAGAGTGACGTCTCGCGAGGCGAGGAGGCGGTCGGCCAGCCGCGCGCGGTGAGCTGAAATCCAAGGGCGCAGCCTGCGCGGCAGATGAGTAAGCGCCCATGCGGCGTTGGAGGCCACGTGCGCATCGGGCGAGGAGATGGCGGCGCGGAGAAGGCCGTCAAGGACAGGAGCGCCGAAAGAATCGTCTGAGGCGGCAGACACGAGCGCGTCAACGTCGGGCTTATGAAGCCTGACGGACAAGCGACTCTCTAACGACTCGGGAGATATAGCGCGCAAAGGGTGAGTCATAGGCATATGCGATGGCGGGCTTGGATGATGCACACAAAAGCGAGCGGCAAATATAGCAAAAGAGAAGCTGCCGCGCCATCGGGGGAATGTTCCCCGAATGGCGCGGCAGCCGACATTTCGTATTAAAGGAATCCGCTACTTGGCACTCACCTTGATGACGCGGGTGGCTACACCCTGCGCCTCAACCATCAGGAGCGAGACACCGCGCGGGAGAGCCGGCGCGGCGACACGGTTGCCATAGGCAGCGGCGCGCCCCAACACGCGGCCCGACATGTCGACAGCCGTCAAGACATAGTCAGCGCATACGGAGCAGTAAACGTAGCCATCGGCACCGAGATAGGCGTCGTTGGACTTGACGTCCAGTACTTCGCGCGTCGGGGTGTTCACGCCCGCCCTCTCGCCAAAGAGGCTGTTGAGGTAGACCTCGAGCATGGTATAGCCGCTCTCGGCCAGGACGTTATTGTCCGCCACGTCGGGGTTGCAGCCATTGGACTCCTCCCATTCGTCCGGCATTCCGTCGCCGTCTGAGTCGACGGGGACAACATAGTCGGCAGGGTATGCGAAGAAACCCTCGGCATCGGCCTCCGTGTCAATTATGCCAGAGCCAGCGCCCTTGGCGGCACCGCCCCACCGGCACTTGCGGTTCTTTACATCGTCAATGATTCGTTTTTCGACAGCGTCGCGGCTGCGCGCGCCGACACATTCCATCACAGTGGCGTAGGCATCCGCAGCCGTCTGGTAAGCGTCTGCGGCATATGCGTACTTATCGTAGTCATACTCGCCGACAGGGCCCGCGCCGGTGTACTGGTAATAAGCCAGGGCTGGGCGTATCATCTCGCCCGCCTTGATGTCCGCCATCGTGTAATGTCCGCTGACGTCTTCCATATCCACGCCAAGCCAGTTGTCGGCCGTCACGTCGGCATGCCCATCCATGACGTTGCCATAGAGGAACCATTTTGACGGCCCCCAGGACGTGGCCCCGCTGCGCGCGTAAGATGGCATGACGAAATATGGAGTCTTGGTTGTCGCGGGGCCGGGGATGCAGGTGTTTGCCACGAAGTTGCATTCGTGTGCCGACTCCTTGCCGGTGAAAGACGAGATGTCGGCTG
>CAKVCS010000330.1 GCA_934725785.1 uncultured Bacteroidales bacterium
CATTTTGTAAAGGTAAAATTCTCAACTTTATGAATATCAAAAGTATATATAGCCTCGTGCTGCTGGTTGCGCTTCTGGCGTCGCCGGTGCCGTTCGTGGCGTGCTCCGATGATGGCGGCGATGGCGGGGTCTCTGTGGCCACCGAGGGCATATCTATTTCCGACAGCCAGAAGCAGCAATCTGTGGACTGCGATGCGCAGACTGTCACCGTCTCATTTACTGCCACGAGGGCGTGGGTCGTCTCTGTTCCCGCCGATGCCTCGTGGCTTTCGGTTTCGCCTATGTCGGGCGAAGCGGGCGAGGCGACGCTCTCTGTCTCCCTCGCCCGCAATGATGGCGAGCCGCGAAGTGTCACGCTGACCATCACGTGCGGCGGGCAGCCGGTTCAGGTTGTCATAACCCAGTCTGACAAGGTTGATTACGATGACGGTGGACGCGAGGATGTCATGCTCCAGGCCTTCTATTGGAACAGTCAGAAGGAGACCGGCTGGACAAAGCTTCTTGCTCAGGCCGGCGATATTGCCAAGTCTTTCTCGTGCGTGTGGCTGCCGCCTTCGGCAGGCGCTGAGGGCGGAGGGGCCGTTGGCGGCACGAACGTCGGCTACCACCCGCGCCAGTGGAATAATCAGACATCTTGCTGGGGTACGGCCGATGACCTGAAAAAACTTATCGCGGCTCTGCATAATGACGGCGTAAAGGTGATTGCCGATGTGGTCATAAACCACAGGGCGGGAGACAACGCGTGGGGCAACTTTACTGCCGATGATTTCGGCGAGTACGGCAGCTATCAGCTCACCGCCGCTCACATATGTATGGACGACGAGATGAACGACCCTAAGCAGTGCGCCGACACGGCCTGGTGTGGAAAGGCGGCGGGAGCCGCAGACACCGGCGAGCCCTGGGGTGGGGCAAGGGATCTTGACCACACGTCCGCTTACGTCCAGGCCGATTGCGAGGCTTACCTCTCCTGGCTCAAGGGCGACTTCGGCTACGACGGTTGGCGATATGACTTCTGTAAAGGCTATGACGGCAAGTTCGTCGGCTTGTATAATGACGCCACCGAACCCTACCTCTCGGTGGGCGAGCTGTGGGACGGGTCCTACGATGTAGTCAAGGCTTGGATTGAGGCCACGGGATTCAAGAGCATGGCGTTCGACTTCCCGTCTAAATACGATGCGCTCAACAGCGGCCTCGCCAAGAAGGATTTCAGCAAGATGTCTTGGCAGGAGGATGGCGTCACGTGGCGTCCCGCCGGCCTCATACACCATAAGTCCACTAACGCCTACGCGGTGACGTTTGTTGACAACCATGACACCTATAGGGATGACAGCAAGTACACTGGGGACGTCCTCCAGGCCTATGCGTTCATCTTGTCATCGCCTGGCGTGCCGTGCGTCTTTTGGCCAGACTGGGTCAACAAGAACTACAAGGCGGGCATAGAGTCTATGGTGGCAGCCCGCAAGTCGGTTGGGCTCACCAATGTGAGCGACGTCAAGGTCACCGCCCGTGCTAAGTATTATGAGGCTCAGGCAGTCGGGCGGCGCGGCTCGCTGATATGCCGCATAGGATCGGCGGCGCCAACATCCGCCCCCGACGGCTACTCGGTGGCATGTCAGGGTTCCGGCTGGATCTTCTTCACGAAGAAGTAAGTCGGCCTCGGTTTCGTTTTTTGCCAAGGGGTGCGTCGATATGCGCCC
>CAKVCS010000331.1 GCA_934725785.1 uncultured Bacteroidales bacterium
CCTTAAGGCGCTGGAGCGCCATTGGATCCTGACGGAGGTCAATGCCCTCCTCGTTTTTGAACTCGTCAGCGAGCCAATCGATGATACGATGATCGAAGTCATCACCACCGAGGTGCGTATCGCCATCTGTAGCCTTGACCTCGAAGACGCCGTCGCCAAGCTCGAGGATGGAGACATCGTGCGTGCCACCACCGCAGTCGAAGACGACAATCTTCATATCCTTATTCTTCTTGTCCAGACCGTAGGCGAGCGCGGCGGCTGTCGGCTCGTTGACGATACGGCGCACCTTGAGGCCGGCAATCTCACCCGCCTCTTTGGTAGCCTGCCTCTGCGAATCGTTGAAGTAGGCCGGGACGGTGATGACAGCCTCAGTGACCTCCTGGCCGAGGTAATCTTCGGCAGTCTTCTTCATTTTCTGAAGAATCATCGCAGAAATCTCCTGCGGAGAGTAGAGCCTGCCATCAATGTCGACACGCGGGGTGTTGTTCTCACCAGCTTTCACCGTGTATGGCACACGGGCTATCTCCTTAGCGAGGCGGTCATAGCTCTCGCCCATGAAACGCTTGATGGAGTAAACCGTCTTATGAGGATTGGTGACGGCCTGACGCTTGGCCGGGTCGCCGACCTTACGCTCGCCACCGTCAACAAACGCGACCACAGACGGAGTGGTGCGCTTGCCCTCGCTGTTCGCTATAACTACGGGCTCGTTGCCCTCCATGACTGCCACGCAGGAGTTCGTGGTTCCTAAGTCGATACCAATAATCTTAGACATTGTCGTATATTTTATTTTTTTTTTATTCATTGAACTAATGCTTTGTCTGTCATTTCTGACCGACGCCCTACACAATGGCAAAGTGCGTGCCAAAAGGTTGCGTGTGAAATTTTGGCAGACGGCGCCTATGCCGTGTCAGACGCGCCGCATATGAAATTTTGCGCCATACTTTCAAATGCGCCAAAATGGCTCATTGGCGACAAGCTTTAGTCATCGCTCCTTAGCGCGACATTGCCATCGGGTGTAAGGACAACCTGACCTGTGCGAGCCATCCCGTTCTCATCAACAAAGCCTGACATGGTAGCCGTACATCCCTTCGCGACGAGCACCTTCACGTGGGTTGGCGTCAGCTTCTTCCTGAAGAAGACAAAAGGAATGCGGAAGGAGCATCCTGACCTGAAATTGGAGCACCCCCACGCCGTACGGCCCTGAATAATGTCGCCACCGCAGAGCGGACACTTAAGCTGAGCTTGAGACGCCGGCTTGGCTTCCACCTCTTTATAGGCAATGTTAAGATTATTGTCGAAAACAAGTTTTCCGTCAACCTTCACACCGTTCACCAAAAGCCCCTTCACTACAGGGGACTCCCCCTTGGCCGTGAGGGCCGCGACCTGAGTCTCCGTCAGCTTCTTGCCGAAGGCCACAAACGGCACCGTGAAATGGCATCCCTCGCGGAAACCGGAGCAGCCCCATGCGGCCTTTCCCTTGAGCATCGGCTTACCGCAGACTGGACAGACAAGAGACTTGGACTTAGAGGCTGGCACCTTGGGCGCTTGCGCGTCGGTCATGCCCTCTTTCGGCTTCGGGTCTGTTTTTTTAGGAGAGTCAACTTGAGACTGGAATCGCGCTGTGCCCATATCGCTTCGGACGAGGTTGACCACATCGGTAACCATG
>CAKVCS010000332.1 GCA_934725785.1 uncultured Bacteroidales bacterium
ATTGTTTACTTCGGGGCTATGGTCGCCATGAGCCCGCAGCTCACACTTTTCGCCCTCATTATGCTCCCGCTCGCCGGGACGGTCATCGGGCGCATTGGCAAGAACCTCAAGAGGGCCAGCAAGGAGGGGCAGGATAAGCTTGGCGAGATTCTCGGCATTCTCGAGGAGACCCTGGGCGGGCTGCGAATTGTGAAAGCCTTCAACGCCGAGCCGCGCATGAGGGAGCGCTACGCACAGCAGGCTGAGCAGTATTGCCAGATCGCCAAGCGGATAAACCGCCGCAGGGATCTCGCGCACCCGGTGTCCGAGATGCTCGGCACGCTGCTCGTCATCATTGTCGTGTGGTTTGGAGGTACGCTTATCCTAAGCGGCGAGAGCTCACTGTCAGTGGCTAAGTTCTTGGCTTACCTCGGCATCTTCTACCAGATTATCAACCCTGCCAAGGCCTTCTCTTCCGCCTTCTTCAGCATACAGAAGGGCATGGCGGCCATGGAGCGCATAGACAAGATTCTCCTGGCCGACGACCGTATTTTTGAGAAGCCAGACGGCAAGCCTCTTCCCGCCTTCACCGACAAGATATCTTACAACGCCGTCTCCTTCGCCTACGATGCCGACATACAGGTGCTTAAGGATGTCTCTGTTGATATCCCGCGTGGCAAGATGGTCGCGCTCGTCGGGCAAAGCGGTGGAGGCAAGTCAACTTTTGTGGACCTCCTCCCGCGTTTCTGGGATGTCTCGTCCGGCTCCATCACAATTGACGGCGTCGACATCCGCGACTATAAGCTCTACGACCTGCGCCGCCGAATGGGCATCGTCAGCCAGGACCCGGTCCTCTTCAACGATACCATATACAACAACATAGCCTTCGGAGTGGAGAATGCCACTCAGGCCGACGTGGAGCGTGCCGCGAGGGTGGCCAATGCGCATGACTTCATAATACAGCAGGAGCATGGCTACGACACCATCGTCGGCGACCGCGGGGCCAATCTCTCGGGCGGGCAGAGGCAGCGCATCAGCATCGCGCGGGCCGTGCTGCGAAACCCCGACATTCTCATTCTCGATGAGGCGACGTCCGCCCTCGACACCCAGAGCGAGAGGCTCGTGCAGGAGGCCCTTGACAACCTGCTCAAGGACAGGACCTCGCTCGTCGTGGCGCACAGGCTCTCCACAATCCGCCATGCCGACCTCATATGCGTCTTCAGCGAAGGCCGTGTCGTCGAGCGCGGCACTCACGATGAGTTGATGGCGCTTGGCGGGATGTATAAGAAGCTCAACGACTTGCAGAGCAACTGACGCCACACGCCAAGGGACAAGTCCCTTGTCCGTCAATCACGATAATCATCATCAAAATAGTGCTAATGAGGCCTTTATCATATCTTGTCATCCTTGTGGCTGCCATCTCGCTCGCATCTTGTGGCGGCTATGAGGCCGCGCAGAAGGCGTACAAGCTTGGTGAGTACAGCAAGGCGGCCGAACTGTTCGATGCGGCGCAGAAGGGTGAGCAGTCCTCGGTGCGCAAGGCCGAGGAGTGTTTCCTGCTCGGTGAGTGCTATCGCCACCTTGGAGTCGTCAACAAGTCGGCCATAGCTTATCAGAAGGCCCTCCGCCTAAAATACGGTGACGACGTCGTTATGCTCCGCCTTGCCGACGCCTACAG
>CAKVCS010000333.1 GCA_934725785.1 uncultured Bacteroidales bacterium
CTTTAGCCCCCTTCCCGTTGACGAGCCAGAACAGGGCGCCGCGGTCCCACACGTGGACGGAGGCCTTCCTGAGCTCGGACGAGAAGTGCGCGCTGCCAGTCACGCTCAAGCCCTTGGCCAGTAGCATCCAGCCCGCGTGGAAGTATGGGAACCGCATCACCGTCTGCGCGAGGGCGTCGACGGTGTCGGGCGAGATGCCGTCGGGGTTGGCGACGGCGTTATAGAACTGTTCTCTTGTCAACTTGGCGCGGTATGGCCTACCAGTCGGCGAAGGCCTTGTTGAAAATGTTTTCGGTGAGCTCCTCGACAATGAGCTCGACGAGGTCGGACTCTACATCGGCGAGGTTGTTCTCCGAGTCGTAGTCCTGATAGGCGGAGAAAGTCTGCTCCCAGTCCTTCTGGGGGTCCTTGGCGTTGCGGCACCTTATCTTGACGGACACGGTGAGCCTCGTCTGAGCCGAGACGGCGTCGGCCTTGAGGGCCATGGGCTGCGTGGTGTATGACGTGATGTCTCCCGAGAAGTCGACATCGCCATTCTCATTCACCATGCCGAGGCGGCTCTCGTTCTGAATCCTGTCTTTGAGTCCCTCGGTGAGGGTTGTCGAGAGGTCCGGGTTGACGAGTGGCGCCCTGTTGTTGATATACTGGACGGAGAATGTGTTGAGATTCTCGGGAATAGACGCCCCGCTCATGGTTATGGATACGGTGCACGCGGCGGAGGCGAAGGCCGCCACGGAGGCGAAGGCCGCCGCCCGCATGGTTTTAAAGATCGTCGAGGCCATAGTCGTGAATCTTACGGTAGAGCGTACGCTCGGATATCTGCAGTTCGCGCGCCGTGACGCGGCGGCTGCCCTTGTTCTTTATAAGCGCCTTGCGGATGAGCTCCCGCTCGTGGTCCGCGATGGAGAGCGGCCTCGGCTCGTCGGCCTCTCGCGCCTCCTGCGCATCGGCGGGGCGGAGAGGCGTGATGTCCTCCACCTGCCCTTTGAAAGAGCTGGACGAGATGTGGTCGACCTTGGACTGTGGGGGCAGCGCGGGCGCGTCGGAGAAGGCAGTGCCGTCGGGCTGCGCTAAGCCCTGCTCGTCGTCGGACGGGGAGTAAATGCGCCTGAGGATCTGAAGGTTCTCCTTGCTCAGGGCGGCCGCCCCGCCCTCGTTTTTTACGAGCGAGACGACGAGCTTCTTGAGGTCGTTGACGTCGTTGCGCAAATCGAACAGCACCTTGTATAGCAGCTCTCGGTCCGAGTTGAACGCCTGCTCGTGCGCCCCGTCCACCTGCGGGAGCATGTGATCGTGGTCGGCAGGGCGCGTCGACGGGATGAAGCGTACCATGTCCTGCTCCGCGACGAGCCTGTCCGGCGCGAGCACTGTGAGCTGCTCGGCCACGTTCTTGAGCTGCCTGACGTTTCCGGGCCAGTCGTACGAGACGAGCGCGTTGACGGCCTCGGGCGTGAGGCGGACGGGCGGGATGTGGTTGGCGTCGGCGAAATCGGAAGTGAACTTGTGGAACAGCTGCGGGATGTCGCCACGGCGTTTGCGCAGCGGCGGGATGCGGATGAGGACCCCGTTGAGCCTGTAGAAGAGGTCCTCGCGGAAGCGTCCGGCCGAGATGGCCCTCTCAAGGTCGACGTTGGTGGCCGCGACCACCCTGACGT
>CAKVCS010000334.1 GCA_934725785.1 uncultured Bacteroidales bacterium
GGCATGGGCAGCGAGTTCGCCAACCAGAACACGTATGACTGCATACAGATTCACGGTGGCTCGGGCTTCATGAAAGAGTACAAGTGCGAGCGCATATACCGCGACGCGCGCATCACCAGCATCTACGAGGGCACCACGCAGCTCCAGACCGTAGCCGCCATACGCTACGTGACAAGCGGCGCCTATGCGGCCAAGATATCCGAGTATGACCAGCAGCCTGTGGCCCCCGAGCTTGAGGACTTCAAGAACAAGCTGAAGGACATGGCGGACAAGACCCAGATGGCCATCAACCAGGTCAACGAGAGCAAGAACCAGGAGTTCCACGACCTCGTGGCGCGCAGACTCTACGAGATGACGGCCTACACCATCATGGGCTACCTTATCCTCCATGACGCCACCGAGGAACCGGACATGTTCGGCGTGTCGGCACGCAACTTCATACGCTACGCCGAGGCTGAGGTTGAAAAGCACATAACTTTCATCCGCAAGTTCCAGGAAGAGAGTCTGGCCGACTACCGCAAGGCATAACGCGAAGCGTAACTAACAATAAAAAGCGAGAGTCCCCCCGCAAGCCTGCAAAGGTTTGCGGGGGGACTCTCGCTTTTTAAGGGGGGCGAGTAATAAAAGGTCATCAGGCTCGGCGGACAGGAAACATTATTAAATCAACGTTGATTGTTTTTTGCGTATCTTTGTTTACAGATTGAATCCCCCCCCCCCAAGAAAACGCACCCCAAAACTTTCAAGCAGGAACTTATGAAGTTGCACCAGATGACCATTAAAGACATTGCCAAGATACTGAACATCTCGGCAAGCACGGTGAGCAGGGCGCTCAAGGACCATCCGGACATAAGCGAGGAGACAAAGGCGGCCGTGAGGCGCGTGGCGGAGAGCGTAAACTACCGCCCGAACGCACTTGCCCTCAGCCTGCGGAAAGCCAAGACAAACATAATAGGGGTCGTGGTCCCTGAGATGACCCACCATTTCTTCTCGTCCGTATTAAGCGGCATGGACGAGACTGCATTCAGCCGCGGATACACTACGATGGTGTGCCAAAGCGGCGAGAGGGCGGACAGGGAAAAAGCGTCCCTCCAGAGCCTCATAGACAGCCGCGTGGACGGAATCCTGCTTAGCGTGAGCAAATCGACAACCGACAATACGTTCATAAACCAGATTGTCTCGGACGGAATCCCACTGGTCATGTATGACAGAACCCTTGAGGGGGTGGAGGTAAGCCGAGTCACGACCAACGATTACAGCGGCGCTTACAAGGCCGTGAAACTAATGACCTCCCACGGGCGCAAGAGAATCGCCCTGCTGTGCGGCGACGCGGGTCTGACCGTGTCCAACCACAGGGAGGCGGGCTATGAAACCGCGCTCCGCGAGGCCGGCATCGGACGCGATGAAAGGTTCATTATAAATGCGGACACGCCCGAAAAGCTGCGAGAAAACATAAAAAGGCTGACAGCGATAGCCGGTGAAATCGACGGGCTTTTCGCCATAAATGACGCCACGGCAGTCGCAGCGATGAAAATCTTGAAAAACCTCGGCAAGAGCATACCCACAGACGTTGAGGTGGTAGGCTTCGGCGACGACCCCATAGCCGCCATAATAGAGCCAAGCCTGACAAGCGTGGAGCAGAACGGC
>CAKVCS010000335.1 GCA_934725785.1 uncultured Bacteroidales bacterium
GCACGGGGCAATGGCATACACAATCGTGGTTTCCGCCACAGCGGCCGACACCCCTGCCATGCAGTATTTCTCGCCCCTCGCGGGCGCGGCTATCGGAGAATACTTCCGCGACTCAGGCCGGCACGCGCTCATCGTGTATGACGACCTGTCAAAGCAGGCTGTATCATACCGCGAGGTGAGCCTCCTCCTCCGTCGCCCGCCCGGACGCGAGGCATACCCTGGCGACGTCTTCTACCTCCATTCCCGACTTTTGGAGCGCGCTGCCAAGATTGTGGAGAATGATCAGCTCGCCGCGCAGATGAACGACCTCCCTGACGATATCAAGCCTATCGTCAAGGGTGGCGGCTCCCTGACCGCGCTCCCCATCATTGAGACCCAGGCAGGCGATGTCGCGGCTTACATCCCGACCAACGTGATCTCTATCACCGACGGTCAGATTTACCTTGAGAGCAACCTCTTCAATGCGGGCGTGCGCCCGGCCATCAATGTCGGCATCTCCGTGTCGCGTGTCGGTGGCTCTGCGCAAATCAAGAGCATGAAAAAGGTTGCAGGCACCCTTAAGCTCGATCAGGCGCAGTTCCGCGAGCTCGAGGCCTTCTCCAAATTCGGTTCCGACCTCGACCCCGCCACCATGGCCGTTCTCGACAAGGGACGCAAGAACGTTGAGATCCTCAAGCAGCCCCTCCACACGCCATATACGGTCGACAAGCAAATCGCCATCATCTATTGCGGAACTAACGGGCTTCTCCGTGATGTACCTCGCGAGAAAGTCCAGCAGTTCGAGGACGAGTTCCTCGACGAGATGCAAATAAATCACAAGGACGTCCTCGATCTTCTCGCCTCGGGCAAGATTGACGATGGCGCGACGGCTGTAATCCGCGAGACCGCCGCCGAGGTGTCCAAGCGTTTCGCTTAACGTAGGGGGGTAGGCTGATGGCAAATCTGAAAGATATTCGCAACCGCATCCATTCGGTCTCTTCGACAATGCAGGTCACGAGCGCCATGAAAATGGTGTCAGCGGCAAAGTTGAAAAAGGCGCAGAATGAGGTGGCCAAGGTTAGGCCTTTCGAGGCCAAGCTTGCTCAGATTATCGCGTTCCTCGGATCCTCGGTGCCGAACGTTGAACTTAACTATCCGGCTTTCCGCTCTACCACCAAAGGCGGTAAGGTGCTGCTCGTGGCCATTGCGTCCGACAAGGGTCTTGCGGGAGCTTTCAACGCTAATGTCGTAAAGCAGGTCGAGACAATGATTGGCGGCGAGCTCGCCGCCGAGGCCTCTCTCGGGAGGGTAGAGATTCTGACAATCGGCAAGCAGGTGGCGAAAGCCGTCAAGTCTCGCAAGGTCGCGGCCCAAACCCGCGACGCCGAGGGTTTCTTCGACAACTTTAGCCTCGCCAAAGTCTACTCGGTGGCCGACGATGTCACGCGGAGGTTCGAGGCTAAGGAGTATAGCCGCGTCATTCTCATTTACAATGAGTTTGTCAACGCGGCTGTGCAGAATGTGCGCTGCTCTCAGCTGCTGCCGCTCGTCATGTCCACATCAGATGAGAGAGCCGGCGCGGAGATGAGAGATTTTATAGTTGAGCCAAGCAAGGAGGAGGTCTTGGAGGATCTCATCCCACAGTCCATCAG
>CAKVCS010000336.1 GCA_934725785.1 uncultured Bacteroidales bacterium
TTTCCAAGTTTCATGAAGAGGGTAGCCATCGGCATTTTGAGATATGCAGATGCTTCCTCCACACTCATAGGTATGTGCGTGTTCGCCATTTGTGGCTTGAATCAACCATAGCCTTGGATGTTTAAGGAAAAAATCGCGTGCGTCGGCAGCGGAATTCTCATCGTTATGGCTGAAGACTATGTGATTTTTTGGGGCGGCTAGCCGTACGGTGACTGATGGGTAGCGGATAATAAAGGCAATGCTGATATTCCGCTGCCTCTGTGGCATTTCCTTGTATCGCTGTGTGCCAAACATATAAGGCGGACTTCCCGTTGATGAAACCAGGAGTCCGCCCTTTTGAGCGCGCTTCTTAGTCTATTCAATCACTATGCGGCCGCTTGCGCTGTTCCCCTGCACTTTGTCATCGTACATCATTCGTGCATCCGTCGCCGGCATATAGTAATCGCCTGCGTATGTCGCGCTTACTGCGACCGTCAGGTACGCTCCGTTTGCAATTCCTTGTGGCAGGCGGTCGGCATATGCCAGAACCCTGTCGTCTCGAACGTCGAAATGGTCTATCCCGTGCGTCTCTTTCACTCTCATGACCTCCATCCCTGCCGGCAATATGAACGAGATGGCCACATTGTCGCACTCAACCTGCCTGGTGTTGTTGACATTGACAGTTACCAGGAATGTCTCGCCAGACTCAACGGTGCGTGTTGGCATTCCGATAACCGTAACGTTAAGCCCGTGGTTATGCGCCTCCACCTTACCTTGGGCCGTCTTCTCCATTGTCGTCACCAATGCGGTTACATCTCCTTCGCCATAGTTGTCAATCTTTATGTTGTGCTGTTTATGATCTGTCACGCATTTTGACCAAATGTGCTTTTCGGTGTTAACCTTGGCAGCCTCTTTGCCATCCACGGTCACTTTTGCGTTGATCCGTTGGCTTTGTCTTCGTGTCTTGGCGTATTTGCTCCATGACATTACGCCCAGGCTGATGTCATAGGTCGAGAGCCATTGGCCTCCATCGGTTAACTCTTTGCGAACAAGCTCAGCCACGTCATCGGTTCCCTGCACATTAACCTCGCACAGTGCTAAAAGTTTGACTACGTCGTTTGCCGAAGCTGTGGCCGTGGCGCAGAGCTGTTTTGCGATGTCATAGACCCCAGCTTTCGCATAGGCTGCGGCGAGCCAGTAGCACGCCGTTCCCGTGTCGCTCGTGCGGGTCTTGCCGCTCATGCCATTCAGCTCCTCTCTCAGCCGATTCATTGTCCCACGCTCGGCTTTTTTGTCATTGGCGAGGGCGTAAAGAGCCTTGGCTACGTCGCGTATGCTCTCACCGTCGCTGTTCTTCCAGTGTTGCATGCGAGAACGCAGATAGGCTTGGAGCCTTCTCTTTATTTGTGGCTGCACGAAGTAACCTTTAGCCTCTGCCTCGGTGTAAAGAATATACGCATACGCTGAGCACCACAGGTCGGAGGATGAGCCTCCCGCCCAGTAGGCTATGCCGCCGTCGGCGGTGGCGTAGTTGGCAAGCCTGCCTATCCCGGCCTTTACGTTACGGTCTGTCTCCTCTTGTTGTTCCGCCGTCATTTGCGAGAACTCCCGCAAGTACAACTGAGCCAGTGCTTTTGA
>CAKVCS010000337.1 GCA_934725785.1 uncultured Bacteroidales bacterium
GTGCCGACGGCGCCAGACGAGGTTCTGCTGGTGCTTGACGGCTCGACGGGTCAGAACGCCTTCGAGCAGGCCAAGCAGTTCACTAAGGCGACCGAGGTCAGCGCGCTTGCGATAACAAAGCTGGACGGCACGGCCAAAGGCGGCGTCGTGATAGGCGTGTCGGATCAATTCAGCATCCCCGTCAAGTACATTGGCGTCGGCGAAGGCATAGACGACATACAAATCTTCGACAGGAAGGCGTTCGTGGAGTCCCTCTTCCGCGAATAGCGCCCCAGGGGGGCGGACAGGCAACAACACAATCGGATGAAACTGGTAGACATAATATCACTGGGGTGCTCAAAGAACCTGGTGGACAGCGAGCGCCTCATGGCGCAACTGCGCGCTAACAACATAAACGTGGAGCACGACCCCGCAGAGCCTCACGGCGAAGTGGCCGTGATAAACACATGCGGCTTCATAGGCGACGCCAAGGAGGAGAGCATAAACACCATATTGCAGTTTGCCGACGCCAAGCAGCGCGGCAAGCTGAAAAAGCTATACGTGATGGGCTGCCTCAGCGAGCGCTACCGCGAAGAGCTGAAAGAGCAGATACCCGAGGTGGACAGGTTCTATGGCAAGTTTGACTGGAACGGCCTCGTGGCGGAGCTCGGCGCGACATACCGCCGCGACATAATGAACGAGCGCAGCCTGACGACCCCCGGTCACTACGCCTACCTTAAAATATCGGAGGGCTGCAACAGGATGTGCAGCTATTGCGCCATACCGCTCATAACGGGCCCACACACGAGCCGGCCCATGGAAGACATCGTGAGAGAGGCTCGCGCCCTGGCGGAGTCGGGGGTCAAAGAGCTGCAGGTCATAGCCCAAGACCTGTCATCATACGGTACGGACCTCTACAAGAAGAACAAGCTGGCGGACCTCGTCAACTCGCTCGCCGACATTGACGGCATTGAGTGGATAAGGTTGCACTACGCCTACCCCGCCGGGTTCCCGAGCGACATACTTGACGTGATGGCAAACAACCCTAAGGTGTGCAAGTATCTCGACCTCGCCCTGCAGCATGCGTCGGACCACGTGCTGACCCTCATGCGCCGCCACATGACGAAAGCGCAGACCATCGCGCTTCTTGACGAGATAAGGAGCCGGGTCCCGGGCATCCACATTCGGACAACCATGATAACAGGGCACCCTGGCGAGACGGAGGCGGACTTCGCCGAGCTTGAGGACTTCGTGCGGCAGCAGAGGTTCGAGCGCCTCGGCGTATTCACCTACTCGCACGAAGACGACACATACGCGTTCAAGCACTACAAGGACGACGTGCCGGAAGAGGTGAAGCAAGAGCGCGCCGACAAGATAATGGCCCTGCAGGAGGGCATAAGCGGCGACGTGAACCGCGCGAAAGTAGGGAGCACAATGCGCGTAATGGTGGACCGCGAAGAGGACGGCCACTACGTGGGCCGCACGGAATTCGACTCTCCGGAGGTCGACCCCGAGGTCGTGATATTCGGCAACGCCAAGGTCGGGGAGCTAAGCGACGTGAGAATCACGGGGTCGGAAGACTATGACCTCATAGGCGAGACTGTCGAATAACACACGCATGGCAATGGCAAAGCA
>CAKVCS010000338.1 GCA_934725785.1 uncultured Bacteroidales bacterium
TAGCCGGGGTCCTGCTCAGCCTTGGCAAAGCCGGTGGGAACATCGTGACGAGCAAGCACCTGTTTGGCAACACGATAAGCCTCATCCGCGATACGCTTGGGCCATTTGGCGTAGAGCTGAGGCTGGCGGACCTGACTGACGCGGAAGACGTGGAGGCCGCGGTGGACGACAAGACATGCGCCATATTCCTCGAGATAATAACCAACCCGCAGCTGGAGGTGGCCGACCTGGCGGTGCTGAGCGCAATTGGCAAGCGTCACGGGGCGCCGCTGGTTGCCGACACCACAGTGATACCGTTCACCGAGTTTGACGCCAAGGGCCTCGGGGTCGCCATTGAGATATTCTCGAGCACGAAATACATATCGGGCGGCGGGACGAGCCTGGGCGGCGTCATAATAGACTACGGCAGCTTCGGGTGGAAGAGCCACTACCGACTGGCAGACAAAGCCCAGACGGCCGGCGCGTTCGCCTTTACAGCCACCCTCCGCGGCCACGTGGCACGCAACATCGGGCTCATTATGACCCCGCAGGTGGCCTACATGCACAGCCTGGGGCTCGAGACGCTGCGCATACGCTTCCGCCACCAGTCGGGCACGGCAAGAAAACTGGCGGAGCTGCTGAGAAATGAGCCATTCGTCAAGAGGGTGAACTACACGGGGCTGACGGACAACAAGTTCCACAGCCTTGCCACAAAGCAATTTGGCGAGGCGCAAGGCGCTGTGCTAACATTCGACCTGAACGGCGGCCGCGAGGCGTGTTTCAAGCTGCTTAACAATCTGCGACTGATAAAGCGCGCGACGAACCTGTTCGAGAACAAGACGCTGGCCATCCACCCCGCGAGCACAATCTTCGGGACATTCAGCACCGAAGAGCTTGAGGATATGGACGTTAGCCAAGACACAATACGCGTGTCGGTAGGTCTGGAAGACGCAGAAGACTTGCTGGCCGACATAAGGCAGGCGGCAAGCGAGGCGTGAAGCTACATATCGCCACGCATCAAGGGTGCCGCCTCGCTCAGCGTTAACAGCGCTGGGCGAGGTAGCACCCTTCCTCGTGTGAGCTGATGACGCCTATGGCCTGGAGCAGGGAGTAGACCATGGTGGAGCCGACGAATTTCATTCCGCGACGTCGCAGGTCGGCCGAGACCTGATTGGAGAGAGGGGAAGTGGCACGGCCACGTTCCACAACCGTGCGCCCATCGGTGAACCCCCATATGTAGCTGTCAAAAGAGCCAAACTGCGCCCTTATCCGCCCAAACACAATGGCATTAGCTACCGCCGCCTTAATTTTGAGCCTGTTGCGTATAATTGCCTTATTCTGCGCGAGAAGGGCTGTCTTATCCTCGCCATAATGCGCGATGGCCTCAAAGTCGAAACCGTCAAAAGCCAAGCGAAAGGCCTCCCGCTTGTTCAATACGCACTCCCATGACAATCCGGCTTGGAAAGACTCCAGCAGGAGCATCTCGAAAAGACGCCTGTCATCGTGGAGAGGGACGCCCCATTCCGTGTCGTGATAGCTCACATATAGCGGGTTGGACATGTTGCACCATCGGCAACGAGGCATGTAGAGAGCGCGAGTTGCAGGGT
>CAKVCS010000339.1 GCA_934725785.1 uncultured Bacteroidales bacterium
GAGTATGCCTTGTAGACGGGGAATTTGTATGCTTGAGACTGGCGGCAGAAGTCTTTGGCCCATTGCCCGAGCTTTGGCCCGGACCAGCAGGAAACGCAGCCGTTGCCCACCGACAGGTTCTTGTTCGGGATTACGAGGTCTTCGTCTATTCCCACCACGCGGCCGAACCCTTCGCACACCGGGCAGGCCCCGAGGGGGCTGTTGAACGTGAACATCATCTCGTTGGGCTCCTCGAACGTCATGCCGTCGGCCTCGAAAGATGATGAGAATGTCCTGTCCCACACTTTTCCGTCGGGCTCGGTTATGCGGACTATGCAATGTCCGTCGCCCTCGTGCATGGCTGTTGATGCTGATTCGGCCAGGCGAGTGGCCAAGTCTTCGCTGTGGCTTACCGCCAGCCTGTCGACTATCAGGTTAAACCCGTCAGCGTCATGATGGGCCGAAGTGTCCACTTGGCTGATTTTCATAATCTCGCCATTGTACTCTAACCGACTGAATCCCTGCTTCTTAAGCTCTGCAGCCGCTTCCGAGAGTGGCAGACCCTTGCGTAAGGGCGACAGTAACAGGGTGACAGTTCCGTCTGGCATGGAGCTTACGAAGTCCACGACATCCGTCACTGTGTCATGTTTCACCTCCTCCCCGCTTATTGGCGAGTATGTGCGCCCAATGCGCGCGAACAGGAGCTTGAGGTAGTCGTATATCTCGGTCGACGTCCCCACTGTCGAGCGGGGGTTGCGGGTGTTGACTTTCTGCTCAATGGCAATGGCGGGGGGGATTCCCGTTATGCTGTCTACTTCCGGCTTTGTGTTCCTTCCGAGGAATTGCCTTGCGTAAGAGTTGAGGCTCTCCACGTAGCGGCGCTGCCCTTCGGCATATAGCGTGTCGAACGCGAGGCTTGACTTGCCCGAGCCGCTCACGCCTGTTATTACGATAAACTTGTTCCTGGGAATCTTGAGGTCGACGCCCTTAAGGTTGTTTACGCGGGCGTTTTTTATCTCTATGTAGTTGTCTGTTGCCATTTATGCCAAAAAGAGGAAGACTGTGGGTCTTTTGTGCAGTTCTGGTAGCTTTGCTCTTTTCCAGTCGGCGACTCTGAGAGTTTTTATAAGCTCTTCTCTGCCCATCACGTCGCGAGCCACGCAAAGCCTCGTCTCCGCCTTGAGTGTGGAGAGGAGCGTGGATAGCATTTTGTCGTTACGGTAGGGGGCCTCTATGAAGATTTGCGTTTGCCTCTCTTTCGTGCTCCTGTCTTCCATTTTCCTGAGCGCCTTTGCCAGCTCGCCGCCAATAGGCAGATAGCCGCAGAAAGCGAAATTCTGCCCGTTGAGACCCGATGCCATCAGGCTCATAAGTATGCTCGATGGCCCTACGAGTGGCACGACCCTTATGCCGCGTCTGTGAGCCTCGGCCGCCAAGTCGGCGCCGGGATCTGCGACGCCAGGGCAACCGGCCTCGCTTATCATGGCCACGTCCTCTCCGCCCTCGGCGGCTGCGAGCATTTGCGACAGGTCGGCACTCGAGGCGTTGTGCTCGCTGAGCTCCGCCATCGTCACGCTGTCTATGTC
>CAKVCS010000340.1 GCA_934725785.1 uncultured Bacteroidales bacterium
GGTATATGTCGGCAAGCGAGAGGAAGGAGAGCCCCTTCTGGTTCTCGTTGGAGACGGATGCTGCCACGGAGGAGTTGAATGCGCCGACAGCCCCCTCCTTGTCACCCAACGCGAGGTTGAGGTGGCCAATGGCGTAATAGACCTGGTCGAGCTGCTCCTTGTTCTTGGGGTCCCTGGTCATCTTGGCGAGGGTCTTCCGCGCCTTGGCGAGCTCCTGTGGGGTTGAGGCCACCGTGGGCAGGTCGAGCTTGGCGGCGAAAGCCATGTCGTAGTCGCCCATAAGCCGCGAGAGTTTCATGAATATGGGCGCGGCCTTCTCGCGCTGCCCCGTGGCTCGGTAGAGTTGGGCCAGGATGTAGAGATAGCGGTGCCTGCGATGCGCACCGGCCACCTCGGCCGAGGCTCGCTCCATGTATGGTATGGCCTGGGCGTAGAGTCCCTGCGAAATGAAGATGTCGGCATAGGCCGCTTGGAACTCGGGATAGAGATTGGCGGGGGCCACTCCGTCCATGTCGTAGCTCTTGAGCGCGGCCACGGCGTTGTTGAACTGCCCCACTTGCGAATATGCCACGGCTTTCCATATGCGAGCCTCGTAGGCGGCCCTCTCGCCCTCGTGCATCCGGCTGATGTAGTCGAACTGCTCCAAGGCCTCGGCTTCCTCGTGCATCACGACGTTGGCCTTGCCGATGAGCAGGTAGGCCTCGGCCACGTATGGGTTGAACTCCGTCTTGGCACGGAAACGTTTTTGCTCATCGGTGAGCGTTCCCGAATATTCCGGCTTGACCGTTATCGAGTGCAGCTGGATGAGCTTGTGCGCCTTCTTGAGCGCGGTCTCCATGTCGGACTGCGCCTTGCGCGCCGCGCTCTCGTTCTTAAACTCGTAGACGGGCAAGACGTGGCTATAGTCATTCTTGTATCCCTCCTCAATGCGCACCATGCCCTGGTCAAACGCCTCACGTGCGTTAAAGTAGACATTGTAGCGCGACGTGAGCCTCTGATATCCTCGGCTCAGCGCCGTATTGCGCTTCGTCGAGCAGGACAGGCATAGCGACAGCGCCACAACAATGGCCGCAAGCCCGACGAGGGGGCTGATGGCGTGACCACCGCGCAAGGAATGGAGCATTTGGCTATATGATTTTTTTGTGGTGTTAACGATTCGCGGTATAATAATCTGGCAGCCAAAGGCTGAAGCCCCCGCGGAGAGTGGACAAGTCCGCGCAAGAGAGGACGGAGACGGGCCCAGCCCCGGGCATCACGCGGAAACGCGCCATGCGCGCAGCAAAGTCGTCCCTCCCATCGAATGACGTGGCGGTGAAGCCCTCGGGGAGGCCGCAAACCATGACCCCTCGTCGGAATATCATGCCACCGATCTCCTCAGGGCCTTCGGGGCAGAGAGAGAGGGACTCCACGACCCCGCGGCGGTCGACTCTGACCACAGGGTAACGCCCCCAAGTGCCGTCAGAAAGCAAACAGAGATGGGATGATATTATCATATTTGGTGGTGTCAACGACGTCATACGGCTTGTATGTGACCTTTATGTCGCGGAGCGCGATCTCCATATC
>CAKVCS010000341.1 GCA_934725785.1 uncultured Bacteroidales bacterium
GTCCTGAAGAGCGACCCTACGCTTAGCGGGCCGCAGAGCTCCGTCGTGCGAAACAGGCTGATTGAGCTGCAGGGCGCGAGCGTAAGCTGGAGCATGATATCATAGGCGTGACCGTGCGCAACATTGGCTGCGCCATCCCGTAGACAAGCAGGCGGAAGGCGCATCTTCCTCTATCATCGATTACGACATCGAAGGAAGTGACCACTTCGCCCCGCAAGCCCCTCATAGATGGAGGCGGACAAGCAGCGCAAGCGACCCCGATGGCAAAAGCGTCAAGAAGAAACGGCGTAATGATTTTTTGCCGAATCGGCACAACAATCGACAGGCAGAGTCGTTTACCATATAAAGCGAAAAACTCAAAAATAAGCGAGATATGAAGAGATTTGCAGTAATGCTGGCGTTGTGCTTGACCGCATTGGCCTCGGCGGCAGCCCAGACGCCTCACAAGAAGATGAAATACAGGACGACGGACGACAAGAAGGCCTACGCACTGTACAAAGAGGGCAGCGACATCCAAAACGCCAACATCAACGACCTGAATGCCACGCAGGAAGCGCTTAACAAATATCTGGCCGCAATAGAGCGCGACCCGCAATACATAGACGCCCTCTACGCGGCCTCGGAGTGCTACATGGACCTGAAGCAGCCCGGCAACCAGATCAACTGCATAAAAAAAGCGGTGGCCTTGGACTCGACCTATTGGGTGAGGGCATATTACAACTGCGCAGTGGCGCTATGCCAAAAGAGCCGTTTTGACGAGGCGATGGAGTGGTTCAACATGTTCGACAAATATGCGGCCCAAACCAAAACAAAAGTAAAAGAGGATCCGCAATGGCGCAGAAAGGCCTTATCCAAGATGGAGATGATGAAGAACCCCGTCCCTTTCAACCCTCAATACCCGTCGGACTACATACGCGACACGCCATTCGAGACCTACTGGCCCTCCATCTCGCTTGACGAGACGGAGCTCGTGGTCACGTCGCGGCTGCCGCGAGACACCGTGGAATTTCACAAAGACCCGTCGATGATCGGCCGCATAAACAACAACGAGACGCAGGAGGACATGTACATTATGCGCCGCGACGACGTGACGAAGGACTGGAAGCCCCTCGAACCCATATACAGGATAAACACGGACTTCAACGAGGGCACGCAATCGCTCTCGCCAGACGGCAGGTGGATGTTCTACACCGCATGTGGATATAGCGACACCAAGGGGTCTTGCGACATATACTTCTCGCAGCGCAAGGCAAGCGGTTGGACCAAAGGCGTCAACATAGGCTCGCCGGTCAACACGGCGGCGTGGGAGAGCCAACCCTGCTTCTCGGCCGACGGCAAGACGCTCTACTTCGTGCGCGGAGACGCCAAGAGCATGTACCGCCGCGGGAACATAATGCGCGCGAGAGTGACCGGCATCAACGCCCAAGGAGTGCCTACATTCGGCAAAGTGTATAACCTCGGCGACTCCATAAACACAGACGGCGACGAGAGCCACCCGTTCATACACCCCGATGGCAAGACCCTTTACTTCTCGTCGGACACATGGCCAGGCGTGGGG
>CAKVCS010000342.1 GCA_934725785.1 uncultured Bacteroidales bacterium
CTCGCAGATTTCCGCGCCGAAAGCAAATTCGGGCATATCCTCGCAGAGGAAAACAAGGTCGTTGCCGAACGGCACTGTCGTTTTGCAAAGGGTGACCATCTTAGGGGTTGACGCGTCGGGCGCGCAGAACCACCGCCCCTCGTAGAACTCTCCGTATGTGGGGATGTACGTTTTCGGCACAGCGCCTTTTATCTCGCCCTCGGTTATCACCACGGCGCAGTTGTAAAGCCTGCTGTTCAGCATTATCGGCATGCCGACGACGGCCGTCACTGGCATCGTGGTCGTCATGCTCACAATGTTGTCGAGCGCTATTTCGGCCTCGCGCAGCATGAAAGGCTGCTGCAGCAGGTCGGCCGATGTGTAGCCAGTTATGGAGAGCTCCGGTAATGCGACTATGGAGGCTCCGTCGTCGGCCGCATGGCGCATGAGGTCTATAATCTGCTCCGCATTGCGCTGGCAGTTGGCCACGTGGGTCTTGGGCGTTGCCGCCGCTACTTTTATGAAGCCCATCGAGTCGCTAATCTCTTGGTTGAAGTCGATAAAGCCGAACATAAACTATGCGATTTATGAGTTGAGGGTGGCGAGGAACTCCGCGTTGCTGCGGGTCTTGGCCATCATGTCTACCAGTTTTGTCATGACCTCCACGGGGGTCATGTCCGCAATGCCCTTGTTGCGCAGCACCCACATGCGGTTGAGCGTCTCACGGTCGTGTAGCAAGTCGTCTCGCCTTGTGCTCGACGCGTTGACATCTATGGCGGGGAATATGCGCTTGTTCGCCAGCTTGCGGTCCAGCTGCAGTTCCATGTTGCCAGTGCCCTTGAACTCCTCGAATATGACATCGTCCATCTTTGACCCGGTCTCTGTCAGTGCCGTCGCCACTATTGTGAGCGAGCCGCCGCCCTCTATGTTGCGGGCTGCGCCGAAGAAGCGTTTGGGCTTTTGGAGTGCGTTGGCGTCTACGCCGCCTGTCAGCACCTTGCCCGAGGCTGGCGAGACTGTGTTATATGCCCTCGCGAGGCGCGTTATAGAGTCGAGCAGTATCACGACGTCGTGACCGCACTCCACCATGCGCTTTGCCTTCTCAAGCACGATGTTGGCCACTTTGACGTGGCGGTCCGCCGGCTCGTCGAATGTTGAGGCTATAACCTCGGCGTTGACCGACCGCTGCATGTCTGTGACCTCCTCCGGACGCTCGTCTATGAGGAGGATCATAAGGTACACCTCGGGGTGATTGTCTGCTATGACGTTTGCTATGTCTTTAAGCAATACGGTCTTACCCGTCTTAGGCTGCGCCACGATGAGGCCGCGCTGACCTTTGCCTATGGGGGCGAAAAGGTCGACGAGCCTTGTGGATATGTTTGCCCTGTGTCCCAGGGAAAGCTTGAATTTCTCATTGGGGAACACGGGGGTGAGGTTCTCGAACAGCTGCCTGTCCCTTATCTGGTCTGGGCGTTTGCCGTTTATTGACTCGATTTTTACCAGGGGGAAGAACTTTTCGCCGTCTCGGGGCGGACGGACGAAGCCGTAAACAGTGTCGCCAGTGCGGAGCCCATACC
>CAKVCS010000343.1 GCA_934725785.1 uncultured Bacteroidales bacterium
GTTTCCAGATAGGGCTTTAGCAAAGCGCCGGCTCGGCGGGGGCACCCTGCCGAGCCGGCGCTGTCTTATGAACAGACGTGCGGAGCCTCCCCTTATTCGCCACCTGCGCCCTCTTCCTCCGTCAAGTGTCTCAAAACAACAATTAGGGAGTCAAGCCGCAAGTTTATGCCAGGAATCAGCTCGTCGGCCGCTCCGTTGCATATCAGCCTTGCCACCTGCGTGCTCGGAATCTGACTCGCGGTCCGCTCCATCTCCCGGCCTCGCTCGGTCAGGCCGACAATGGTGGTGCGCATATCATCGCCGCCGCGCCTCCTCGCGATCAGGCCGAGAGCCTCCATGCGCTTTAGCAGCGGCGTCACGGTGTTCGTCCCGAGCATAAGGCGTCGGGCTATGCTGCCAACGGGCAGCCCGTCCTCCTCCCAGAGGACCATCATCACAAGGTACTGAGGGTAGGTCAGGCCCAGCTTCGTCAAGAGGGGGATGTAGCTCTTCACTATTAGGCGGCTCGCCGTATACAGCCTGAAGCATAGCTGGTTGCTGAGCAGCAGGTCGGGGTGTTCTCGTTCGCTTGACATTGTCTTTTAGAATCTGATGGCACTTTTCGCATACGAAGTTACGGTTGTTTTGTTCGCGTCTCAACCTCCTTTGTGAGCATACTTTCGCCGTGGCCAAATATTTTGTATTATTTCACGCAAAAAACGAGATGCCCTTTGCTCTATTAACATTAAAAGTGTTACCTTTGCGACTGAATTTCATGCCAAGGTGGGATGTTATGCCCGTTTCTTTGGCTGTCTTTCGAAAACCTTTCTTTTAGAAAAGTAAACCTAATTGTCTAATAATTCGAATTATGGCTAAAGAAACTTTCCAAAGAACTAAGCCACACGTCAACATCGGCACCATCGGTCACGTCGACCACGGCAAGACCACTTTGACTGCTGCCATCACCACCGTCCTCTCGAAGAAGTATCCTTCTGAGGTTAACAAGGTCAAGTCTTTCGACTCTATCGATAGCGCTCCCGAGGAGAAGGAGCGTGGTATCACCATCAATACGGCTCACGTCGAGTATGAGACCCCCAACCGTCACTACGCTCACGTCGACTGCCCGGGTCACGCCGACTACGTCAAGAACATGGTCACTGGCGCCGCTCAGATGGATGGCGCGATCCTCGTCTGCGCAGCAACCGACGGCCCTATGCCTCAGACCCGCGAGCACATCCTTCTCGCGCGTCAGGTGAACGTCCCGCGTATCGTCGTCTTTATGAACAAGGTTGACCTTGTCGATGACGCTGAGATGCTCGATCTCGTCGAGATGGAGCTTCGCGAGCTTCTCTCTTTCTATGAGTTCGATGGCGACAACAGCCCTGTCATCCGCGGTTCCGCCCTCGGCGCCCTCAATGGCGAGCCTCAGTGGGAGGAGAAGGTCGTTGAGCTTATGCAGGCTGTCGACGATTGGATTCCTACCCCTGTCCGTGACAACGATAAGCCTTTCTTGATGCCTGTCGAGGACGCTATGACCATCACGGGTCGTGGCACCGTCGCAACCGGCCGTATCG
>CAKVCS010000344.1 GCA_934725785.1 uncultured Bacteroidales bacterium
CCGAGACGGCTCTCAAATACGCAGCCGAGAGCGATGCCCTCGTGCCGCCATACGAGATGCTCCTGCAGGCCGACATGGCCACCCTCAAGGGCTACATCCTCGCCTCTAAGACCAAGACGGCCAAGAGGCTCGGCTTCGGGTTCAACGCCGACGACGTCCGGTAAGGGGGGGGGGGCGAACCAGCAAAAAGACATACATTATTAAAAACATACCACAGAAGTGGACATTCTTGATCGGTTTCTGACCTACGCCAAGGTCAACACGCAGAGCGATGAGACAACCGGCCTCACGCCTTCAACTCTTCCTCAGCTCGATTTCGCAAAACGCCTCGCGGCCGACCTCACGGCCATTGGCATGACCGACGTGGCTGTCAGCCAGTATGGCTACGTCACGGCTACACTGCCCGCCAACACCCAAGCCGCTGTGCCTACGGTCGGCTTCATTGCCCATATGGACACCAGCCCGGACTTCTCAGCGCAGGGTGTCAACCCGCGCATTGTCCAAGCCTACGACGGTAACGACATCGTGCTCAACGATGCGGCGGGCATTGTCCTCTCGCCTGCCGAATTCCCCGAGCTGCTCCGCTACAAGGGGCAGGACATCGTGGTCACGGACGGCACCACTCTCCTCGGGGCCGACGACAAGGCGGGCATAGCTGCCATCTTCGCCGCGATGGAGGAGCTTATGGCGCATCCCGAGCGTAAACACGGAAAAATACGCGTCTGCTTCACTCCCGACGAGGAGATTGGCGAGGGTGCCGACCATTTCGACGTCGCTGGCTTCGGCGCCGACTTCGCCTACACCATCGACGGAGGGGCGGTCGGCGAGCTGGAGTATGAGACGTTCAACGCGGCGGAGGCCACGGTGGTCTTCTCTGGCCGAAATGTCCACCCGGGCTCCGCATACCACAAGATGCGAAACTCGATGCGCGTCGCAAGCCAGTTCGTTGTCAACCTCCCGAGTTTCCAGACCCCCGAGCACACTCAGGGCTATGAGGGATTCTTCCATCTCATTCATTTTGAGGGGTCCGTCGAGAAATCCACTCTCAAGTATATCATAAGGGACTTCAGGCGCGACCGCTTTGAGGACAGGAAGAAGGAGATGGAGCACCTCGCCAACAAGTTCAACGCGCAATATGGCGATGGAGCGGTGTCCCTCACCATCCGCGACCAGTATTATAATATGCGCGAGAAGATAGAGCCTGTCATGTATGTCGTCGACTATGCGCGCCGCGCCATGGAGGACTGCGGCGTGGAGTGCCGGGTGCAGCCCGTGCGTGGCGGCACGGACGGGAGCAGGCTCTCGTTCATGGGGCTCCCAACGCCCAACATATTCGCCGGCGGCGAGAACTTCCACGGCAAGTATGAGTTCCTCCCCGTCCCAAGCCTTCGCAAGGCGGCCGAGGTCGTTGCCCGCCTGGCCGAGGTCGTAGCTCTCTGATCCTGCCATACCAGAATATCCCTTCGCGGGCGACCTCTCCACTGGATGAAGGGAGGGGCGGCCCGCAACTTTGTTAGGTGAAAATAACTATCTTCGCGCCATGCTAAGT
>CAKVCS010000345.1 GCA_934725785.1 uncultured Bacteroidales bacterium
CGCGTGCAATGCCCCCAAAATGGGGGCGCTGACGGATAAGGCGGCGCGGCGTCAGGCGAAGTAGGCGCGCAGCATGTCCATGGCCTCTATGCTGTTGAAAGGCAGCGTGAGGCAGGTGTCGTAACCGACAGACGACGTAGCCGCAATCTGCTCGGACTGCGACGGGTCGACCACCCCGATGACAGGCACCTTCCTGACGAGCCCGCACTCGGCCTCGCGCAGCGAGGCGACAAGCCGCACGCCATAGTCCGGGTCGATGTTGACATCCACGATGACGACGTCAATCAGATTGTCGGAGAAGAGCCTTACCGCGCTCTCCCTGCTCTGCGCCCTGCGCACTCTGCCGAAGCACTGCTCGAGCATGCCGCCGACATCCGCCCACAAGTCGTCGTCCTCCGTGACGACAAGCGCGCAGGCCTGCTTCATAGGTATGGCCGTGTTGATGCTCGCCCTCGCGTTGCGGACGATTTCGGGGTCGCAGTCATCATCGGGCAGGACCGGCTTGTATTTAATCGAGAACTCGATTTTTGCCGTCTTGCCCTCCGAGACGGCGAGCATCACGCCGCCCTCGGACTCGACAATGCGCTTGGTAACCTCGAGGTTCAAGAGGTCGATGAGCGAGCCCTCGTGATACGTCACCTCGCGGCGGTCCACCTCGAGGCTGTGCTCGACAATTATCGTGAAGCGCAGCAGGATGTCGCTGACCACCATGTCCTCCCTGTTGACCGAAATGCGCATCCCGCATCCGGCAAGCCCCACCTGGGCGTCGAGCGAGTCGAAGATGTTGAGGAACACTTGGCGGGTTAGGATGCTGTTGCCCATCACGACCTCGGGCACGCCGTTGCCGAGCGAGAAGTTGTGAGCCACGGCTGACGTCTTGGGCCGGTAAAGCTTGAGAAGCGCGCCGAGGAGAGAGTAGATGTTGAACTTGACAATCTCGACCGGGACGATGGGTATAGAGAGTTTAGAAGCCTGCCGGACGGCGTTGACGTTGTTGATGGCGTTGAGCGCCGACGAGCGGATGATGCTGCTCAGCTCCGCCTGCATCGGGTTGAGCCTCTCGCCCACCAGCACTGCCGACGCCTCGGAGATGTCCCTCAGGGGCTTGTCGACGCACGTGGCCAGCCTTTTCGTTAGGCCCACCTGGTTGGCCAGCTCCTCGTTGACCATGGCGACCTCCCTGTTCTTGTCATAGACGAGACCGGAGAGCCACCTGACGGCCACGTAATATATGAACACGTTGATGACCTGAATGACAACGATTGTGAGCGTGCCAGATAGCGAATAGACTTGGTCGCCCGCGACGCCGAAAGCCTCGACCGCCAAGAAATAGTATGCGAGAATCAGGCCCGCCTGGATGAACGAGAGGATGGCGCCGACATGCCGGCCGCTGAGAATGATGGCGATGAAAGGATAGATGGTGATGGTAACGCCCACAATGGCGTATCGGGAGCACGTGACGTAGATGACAATGAAATAGAGAAAAATGGCGATACGGTCGAGCGTGCTGACGAACCTGTCCACCTTGACGATATAGG
>CAKVCS010000346.1 GCA_934725785.1 uncultured Bacteroidales bacterium
GGCAGAGCCTCGCCACCTGGTCGAGCACAATCTCGACGTCATCGAGATATCCGATGAGGTTGGAGAGGAGAATGACGTCGAACTTCTCATCGAGCCTTATGTCCTCGGCGGCCATGACGTGAAACTCCACTTCGGGGTGCATCCCCGCGGCCTGCGAGATAAGCTCAGGGCAGAAGTCGACCCCCACCTTGCGGCGGCCCGGCACGTTGGCAATGAGGTCGCCCGCGGCGCAGCCTATCTCTAAGACAGACTGGTCGGGATTCATGTAGAAAGAGACGAAGCGCGTTATCTGATTCCAGTAATACGCCCTCTTCGCCCTATACGTGCGCCATGTCGGCGCGAGGCTTCGGAAATATCCTTTTATGTCGGTGGTCATTCGTTCGCCTTTGCGCTAACGTCATCCCGCTGGGCAATGGCGTTCTCGAAGTGCAGCTTGTATAGCACCGCCGGCTCATTCTCCTGCCCGCCAACTTGCGCCACCTGCTCGAGGAAATGAGGGTAGGCCTGCAGGATTCGGTAAAGGTATCGGTGGATGGTGTTTATGACGCCAAGTCCAGCCTGCGCAGGGTCCCTGCGCAGACTCGCTACAATAATGTGGGTCACGTTGTTCTTGCGGAGCAGGGACACGAGCTCATCAGGGTCTTCGCTCGGGATGTTGTACACCCCATAGAAACGCTTGCCACCCGCATATATGCGCGCCAGGTCGGGCTTGCGGCAGGCCACGCAATACTCCTCACCGGGGAGCTGCCTCCCGACCTCGCGGCAGAGGGTGAGGTAGTTGTACCAGTCCGGCGTATAGCCGTAGAGCGGGTCGGAAGTCAGGTTCTTGCGCAAGGTCATAAAATCGGCGCTACGCGCCTCCTTTGCAAACAGTGATAAGGAGCAAAGCCCAACAGCCACACCCATGACAAGGCGGACATGGCCAGCCGCCACTCGGCGCACTATGTCGGCGAGGGCGAAAAGCACCACGACGTGCATCATGGCCACGAACGGCAGAATGAGCCTGTATTGGTCCCACAGCACTTGGAGCGAGAAGAACGTGATGCCGAGCATGACGGCCACGACAAGCGCCATCAGCACCACCCCGCGATTGCGCCTGCGGAAGGCCACCCAACCGCCCCAGACAAAGAGGGCGTAGAGGATCACGGTTACAGCGCGGCTCGTATCGCGGCTGTCTTTGTCGCGGAATCCGAGCATTTTGACGTAGTGCTTGGATATGTATTTATCGGAGTTACCCACGAAACGCTTCAAGTAACCCTTGGGGGTCTCGAGTCCATTGGCGGGGTCGTAAGGATCGACCTGCAAAAGGGTCTGGAGCTGGTGGGTGTCTGCCTTGAGCCCCGGCCAGGCTATAGCCTTGACGCCCGACCACAAGCCGAGAGCCACGATGGCGGAGGCGGCGAAGACGGCCGCCTGACGCCAACTGCGGCGCACAAGCAGGAAAGCCAGGCCGGCGACCCCGAGCCCGCCACCAACGGTGCGGACAAGGTAGGCCAAGACTACGACACAACCGGCCACCGCCCCCCACAG
>CAKVCS010000347.1 GCA_934725785.1 uncultured Bacteroidales bacterium
GTAGCAAGGGGGTAGATGTGGATAAGCTTTGTGACTGGTTCTCTGCAGCAAGAATGTCGAGGTATGCGGCTGCAGCAAATCCGGGAGCGCTGTATGTGTGGGACGACCGTTTGTCAAAGGCGTACCTTGAGGACATGGCCCATGTCGAAATCTTGCTGCGTAACTTCATTGCGTCGCGTCTTGCCGTGGACTACGGGCGACGATATACCACGGAGCATGGTAACTGGTTCGACAATTTGGGTCCGTATAACTTTGACGACAAATTTGCCTCATCGGTTGCGAGGGCGAAGCTCCGCATCTCGTATACAGGCAGGGAAGTCACATATGATCGAGTGATAGCGGCCCTATCATTCGATGTCTGGCGTTACCTTCTTGTCAAACGGCTTGAGCCTTCTGTCTGGAAGGCCGTCCGTGACAAGCGCAATGGTGGCATGCCGCACTATCCGGGTGCAAGTAGGGCTGATTTCGAACAGCACGTCTCCGTTATTTACACCTTGCGCAATCGCTGTTCGCACCAAGAGCATCTCGTGCAAACCGACCTTGATGAGGAGAGCCGGCGTCTCGATTTCTTTTCCGAGAACATCTACTGGGTTGCCGCGAAGATCGACCCTGCCGCCGCCGAGTGGATTCGGCTGAACTCTCGCGTTGCCGAGGTTCGGGCGAACCGTCCGTTGGGGTAGAGGGGCGCACTCGACGACTGTGCCGTCGGTGGAGACTGTTAGTAGGGCTCAGGCCCTCCCGCGACGCCGCGAGCCGTCGCGGTTCCTGCCCTTCCCGATGACCGAGGGGCGCCCGCAGCGCGGGCACGACTCGGGCGCGCCCGCCCCTTTGGGCCCCAGCTCGCGGGTCACTGCGGCCCGCGCGGCTTCCTCGACGGCGTGCTTCTCTTCCAAGGCCAGCGATCCCAGCTGGTCCAACACGCCCTTGAGCATTTCAAGCCTCGTTCCGCCGCCTGTTGAGTGACAGGGACACCCGACCCAGAGGGGCGGACAACTTATGTCAACGGTGGTCTAACAGAGGGTTTCGCATTGATGCAGGGGACTGGCGATTGAACGGGGCCTCCAAAAAACGCATGTTTGCGTTTTAATTCGACTGGGCGGCGTAGTCGGTCACATGCGCCTAACATTTTACCTGGTAGTTCGCTTGGCGTTTTAGTGGGCTACTCGGCTCGCTGAATTAAAACGCAAACATGCGCGTTTTTTGTCGACACCGCCCGCCGGCATGGGCGACAAGATCGTCGAGTACTTCAAGCGCGGTTAAGTCACGCACCGGGGGTACACCGGTATCGAAGCGCTTCGCCCACCCATGCTGTCGGCTAAGCCGTGCGCCAGGGGAGCGCCTGCCCATAAAACCATCAAGGCCTGGTGTCGCTTACTTACGAGCGGCACCAGGCCTTTTGCATGCCAGTCCCATTGCGGAAGTGCTTGCCGGTGCAACCCATCCCGTGGTTTCTTTTCGCCCGGTGGTTCCTGTGGGGCAGGCGTGAGATAATCCAGTGTTTGACCAACGCACGCACG